>JAEOSV010000188.1 GCA_016840185.1 Candidatus Hermodarchaeota archaeon
AAACAAAGCAGGCGATACCAATAACACCTGCGAGGCCGGCAAAGGCCACATCGGTTTTTGCTTCGATGATTAGCATAACCATGCCAAGAACCATGAGGACAATTCCGGCGATGGAGATGCCGATGATGCCTAATCCGACGAGGGCAAGCACGATGCAAATCAGGCTGATTATTTCACCAGCATGCCCGGGTGCATTCAGAGCAAAAAGGAAGCCCCAAATGCCGACTTGAAGTAAAATGAAGCTGACGATGGGATGTGCGAGAAACGCTAAAATGGTTAGCCCAACGTTTGGTGAATAGGTGATTTGGTGTTCTGATGCGACACCATCGAAATCTTGGATTATCTGCGAATACGTGTAGTTAGCCAACTCTGCGGTGGGGAGAATAGTATAGGTGAAATCATTGGGAACCAATTCTCGTTCCACAAGTGTAAAGGTTTCAAGGGCGTCAAGCAATTCAGGCAGTGAATTGACTACGAGTTCGATACTCCCCAAAGCTTCCGCGTCGCTAGCACCCAAATTGAGGTTTTGTAGGATAAAGCGCGTCGCGGTGGTCTCATTGCGTTCATGCAGATGCGCATGAGACGTCATCAGAGTAACAAGTGAGTTCAGGTAAACGGGATCCGTCACGGGAAAAAGACCTACAATTGGGTGGCAGGTTCCGATACGGGCAGCAGGACCAATTGCTGCAACATGCGATGCGGTGAGCATGAATGTGCCTCCACTAATAGCTTGTGAGGCCGGAGGAATGTACACTAGAATGGGAACAGGTGATGTCGCAAACAATTGCATTATCTGGCTAACTGCTCCCAATTCCCCGCCGGTGGTACTTAATTCGATGATAATTAGTCTTGCATTCTCAGACTGACCTAAGGCAATAACCTCTTGAATGGAAAGTGTTGTGACTCCAGTGATTTGGCCAGATAACTGAAAGATGATGACCGGCTCGCCAACCTGCTTATTCTCCGCAGTCACGTTCGTAGTTCCAGTAAATAGCACACCGAAAAATACAACGGAAAAAAACAGGATAAGATACCTTTGGCGCAGCACCACTCACCGTGAAAGGCTAGGGACTCTAACCTAAAGAAGTTACGGTTTATCGCAACCAAATCAGATTCGCTTAGTTGCGTAAAACTCTCCAAAAAACTGGTGTTTCACTCATCTCGAATAACTTTTAAAAATCACAGTCACAGATTTTAATTTGAGGATCATGAGCGGGGAATCGAAATACCAGTCCATCTTAGGTCAAATTTCATGGCGAGTATTCGTCTCCACATTTGCTGTCATCATCCTCTTCTTTCTCTTCCTGCCCCTTTGGGCAGTCGGTCCGGTCCAAGTCATCCTCCATACACTACTTGCATTTCTTGGCATTATTGGAGTGGGTGTAATCAGCTTTGATATTCGGAGAAATCGCGTAACTTGGAAATTTATCTTCTTGACGTTCTTCATCTTTACCGCCATCGTCAATTTTGTCGCAGCCACCTGGCATTTGAATCCCTTGTATGCAGTTGCAGAAGTTGTCGAATTAAGTGCTGATCTTTTCGAAATGATCCTCCTTGGAATACTCATCCTGATTACACTAATCTCGACGAGATTCAATCAATCCGAAACGACCCTTAGGCGTGGCATCGTTGTCATATTTGGGATCACATTTGGTGCCCTCTTTTTGTACGGTTTTGTTTACTATTTTCTTTTACCAATTGCAATGTTCATTGATCCGGTCTTAACAGAACTTAGCCTTGGAAGCATCTGTCTTGCCATTTACATCGCAATTGGCATTATTCTCCTTCGCCAACCTCAAATACTCAATCGCTTTCATACAGTTACTTTTCTCAACGGTTTTATCCTGATGGTCGCTTCAACAATATGCCTTATGGCATCCTATTTTCTGCCATTCACACTCATTTCTGCATCAATTATGCTTCGAGCAGCCATGATGTTCTCATATTTCGTTACCATTGCAATACCTGTGCAGACGGAATTAACCATCAGTGAAACCCGTGCTGAACTCTATGCCACCATCTTAGCGTTCCTTGCTGTAATCCCCTCTGCCATCACATTACTAGTTGTTACCTTTATCCCCCTGAGTTCTGTTTTCTCCGAACAAGGGATCTATACCTTAACCCACCTTATCGCTGCTTTTCTAGCAGGAGTTATTGTCCGGCTCCTATGGCTGTTCACTAAACAACAACCTCATTGGCATCGATACCCGTTGATACTAGCTTTTATCACCGTAACAATCGTAGAATCCATCATTCTTTTTCTAAGTCCATGGGTTGAGCTAACAGGAGAATACACGGTCCTCTATGTTCTAGCCGGAATAATGATAATGTTCTGGCTTTATCTCACGCTTCGATGGATTTACCATCCTCCAACGGATCGTAAACATGATCAAATGGCAGGATGGTTAGCCTATCACTCTGCATTCATGCTCCTGATTGTGTTATTTGGTGTCTGGTTGCAAAATTTCCTCTATGTAGTTCTTCCCTGGTGGACAGTTCAATACTTCCTTCGAATTTCGTTGCTCTCTGTCTGTTTTACAGCCGTCTTCTTTCTCACCTATCTTTTCATTATTTTCATTCAAGTCTCGAAAGGGAGTATGTCGATGGGTTTCATCGTGCTGGGAACCCTTTCGTTGTGGCTCATTGCTAACATTATTCGTGTGCTATTTCCCGATTGGACTGCAGGATGGTGGGCCGCTCAATTCTTCATTCTCTTCGGATTCCTTCTTGCGCCCTCAACGCTAGGACGACTCTATCTCGTTACTCTTGAACGTTCAGAGCGAGAACGAAAACGAGCAACCTTGTATGCAGACATACTCGTGCATGATTTACGGAATTATCACACGGTAATTCAGACCTCATTAGACTTGTTAACACTTGCCCAGGATCCGAGTGATTTTATTGACACAACCACGGATAATATCCAAATCGCTCTCAACAGAGCAGATCGATTGATCACCAATGTTCGCAGCCTTGAAATGGCTAGCAGCTTGAAACCACAGGATCTTATAAAAATCGATGTCGTTGAGGTCATCACCGAAGCGTGGGAACACGTCATTGAACCAGATGATGTCGAATCGAAGATTGAGATGAACCAGAAACTTGGGCAATGCTTTGTACTGGCTAATAATTTGCTTCTTGAGGTGTTCATCAATTTGCTCCGCAATGCGCTTCAGTATTCGGAGGACGTGAAACGCGTTCACTTAGAGATTCACCCCGTTGAAAAGAAGGATGCCCGATACTGGAAAATTAGTTTGACTGATTGGGGAAGGGGAATCTCTCCGAAACAGAAAGAAAAACTGTTCACCCGCTATACCGAGGGTGCTAAAGGGCTTGGATTGGGATTATCCGTGGTGAAATCCCTCTCGGAAGCCTTTGGAGGTTCCGTAAAGGTGGAAAATCGAGTGGTTGACGATTATACAAAGGGAACCGTCTTCATTCTTATGTTAATCCGTTCTACCTGATGACGTTTTTAAACCAAAACTAGGATCTTCCATCGTTTTTTTATATCCAGTTGCTACACCGAGTGTTTATAGGGGAATTCTGCTAAAGGATATCTACTATCTCTTTGGGGATATCAACATGTTTTCACAGAAAAGACGCTTAGTGTTAGCGTTAAGTTTTATGATGTTCCTCTCGTTTGCTGCGTTCGCACCTGCTTTCATGTTCCCGGTTTCTTTGAGGGCTGAAGGCGTGCCGACTCCTGGTACAACCAGTAACTACGCAGAAGATTTCGCTTCCACAACCTATCTAAACGGTGGTGCTACCACTGCCGACGGATGGGGGAATGGAACCCTCACAAGTACCCGCAGCATTACTGGAGGTCAACTGAACTTCACAGCAACGACTTACCCAGTAAGATCTGTTGATGTGCAAGGACGGAAATTGTACGCCACACAATTCACAACCTCGGTTGCATCGGGTTTGAACATCTACAATATAACGGATCCCACCGATCTCGAATTACTCGATGATCGTGGCGCATCAAATTTCATCACACAAGGGCTTGTTGTTGGCGATGTGTTATACGTTGGAACTGCTGACTTTGGATCTGGTCCCTGGTTAGCCGCCTACAATGTCACCAATCCTTACCTCATTCCTGGTCCCATGTGGAGTTCATGGGTGGGCGATGGTGATATCACAGACCTTGAAGTACAAGGTCACTTCCTGTATGTAGTAAGTGCTGGTGCGACAGGAAGTAACGACTGGCAAGTCTTCGATATTGAAGACCCAACCAATTTACAAAAAGTCGGAGATCTTGGTTGGGGTGATCTCTACGGATTTTGCGTTGATGGACAGGTCGGTTATTTTGCTGATGGTACTATGGGTTTGTACGTCCGGAATGTGTCTGCACCTGGCGCAACCGTTCATATGGATAGCTATGGTACTCCTGGCAACTGTACAGATGTCATCGTTGATGGCAATATCGCTTATGTAGCTGATGGACCTGGTGGTGTGCTAATCTTCGATGTTACTGATCCTGGTGATATTCAGCTCTTAGGCTCCTATGATACCAGTGGATTCGCCCGAAGACTCGTGCTTCAGGGTAAAACGCTCTTTGTTGCTGACGGTCAAGGAGGGATTGTGGTCTTAGACGTCTCCGATCCTACACATCCCAGCCATGTCAATGTGTTCAGCATGCCCTATGCTTGGGATATCGACCTCTATGCAGGCGATATCGTTGTAGGAACGGACAACGGCATCATCGTCTTCGAGTATAGTGGAGGCATGGATATGTTAAGCCACTATGCAAGCTTCAATCCCGGCTATGAAGTCTGGGATGTCCGAGTGCAAGGTGATACTGCCTATATCGCAGCCGGTCCAGACGGCCTAATCACTGTGGATGTCAGTGATCCAGGAAACCCGGTGGTACTCGATAATTACTCAATCGGGGCAACTTTTTACCGGAAAATCGATGTGCAAGGACATATTGCTGCAGTAAGTAACTATGCCAGTCCAGGGACATTTCCTCTCTTTGATATCAGTGATCCCTCTAATATCCAATTGCTTTCAGAATTGTCTGGTACGACGTTAACAGATGTCTTTCTTTGGGGTGAAGTGTGCTATTACTCATGGGCTTCAGGATTTGGGTGTCTCAATATCTCTAATCCCTTTAGTCCTTCTGTAATTGATACAGATACCGGTCCTGCCAACGTTACAGCTATTTGGGTTCAAGGGTATCACCTCTACGTTGTCGAAGACCTTGATGGATCCGGGCTTGGATTTCGAATTTATGACATCACCCAAATTAATAATCCAACATTAGTCAACTCGTACAACATCGTGAGTAATCACTATGACATCTTCGTTGATGGCGATTTTGCGTATGGTGCGAATGAAAATTGGTTATCAATTCGCAACGTTACAGAACCTTTCAGTGTCTCTTTTCCCGATACTGTATATGATGTCAGTAATCCTTCGCAAGGAGTGTGGGGATTCGGTCCTTATGTCCTTTCCGCAAGGGGTTCGGGTGGAGTTCGACTGGTTGATGCTCGAAATGTCAATGATGTCAACATCTTAGCAACCTATGCGGGTGCTTCCAACGCCTTACAAATTACTGTGCATGGTGACTTTGTCTATGCGGCGAATCGAAACACACTAGAGATTTTCCGACTCTTCCGCAGTGCTGGAGCCACCTACACAACAGGAACTGCCACAGCCACTTCAACAGGTGTTGATGCTACAACTGAACGCATCTACAGTGCAACTATCACTCAAACTGCGTATATTCCCGCAGGGACGTCCATCGCCTGGCAGCTCTCAGCAGATGGAGGAACCAACTGGGAATCTGTCAGCTTAGGGGTACCACACGCATTCAACAATCAGGGCTCTGATTTGCGGTATCGAGCAACCTTCTCAACAAACCGTCAAGACCTGAGTGCCCACCTCTATAACATCAGTATCAGCTACGAACACAGCCAGCCACCTACTGCTCCAGTCCTCGATGACCCTGGAACCGATTCTCCTCCAGGGGATATTGCCGTCACTTGGTCTGCGAGCAGTGATCCAGATGGTAGCGTTGACCACTATGTACTCCAAAGTAGCAACGACGCCGGCTTTACAGTAATCCTAGCAACCTACCCTACAACGACTACAAATTACAATGTTAGTGCCCCAACATCCGGAATTTTCTACTTCCGCGTCCGTGCTGTTGACAATGATGGCGTCTATAGCCCTTGGAGCAACACCGAAGACATCAACATCGTTGGTGGCCTTCCACCACCTCCAGTGATTCCAGGCTTCCCCATCGAAGCCATTATCATCGGAGCCATCACAGCCCTTGGTCTCGGTGCATTCTATCGTCGTCGGAAGCGGTAACTCCGCTTCCCTTCCTTTCTTTTTTTACAAGCGCCCAATCGGTCCCTTCAAAAGCGCCCATACAATTCTCAGTATTAATTCAAACACGTTGACTCCATGACCATAGGCGCCCATGGGATCCTTACTTTGTGCACCAGCTACGAAATCACGAATCCCTGCATCTCGTTCCCCGATACGAATAAAGAGGTTACACCATCGGGTCAGAAAGACTCGTTGAATCAACGCTTCAGTTTCAAAGCGTCCAATCACCTTCTCCCATCGAAACTGATACCTCTGGAGAAAAACGTTATCAAACTGCTGTCGGTCTGACGCTTCGGCGAGTGTCTGAGCAGCAAGCTGACCGCTCTGCATGCCAGGTACGATACCCGCCCCTGTGGATGGGGAGACAAACCCGGCTGCATCGCCGATCAACAACACCCTATTTCGTTGTGTTGTGCGAAGCGGACCCACGGTTGGGCAAATACCTGCTTCTACGCCCTTTAGATTTACTGACTCGGGTAACATGGATTTTTGCTTCAGCAAGCGAACAAGTACTCGAAAATAATCGATGAGCCGAATGGAGTAATTGGCAAAGCATCCCAATCCCACATTAATCTGATGAGCTTTCGGAAAAACCCAAGCATAACCTGGAATCTGGTTAAATTGCAAGAACAGGTGAATTGGTCGATCTGGACCATAATGGTCAAGGATGTACTCTGGTTCCACGGGAAATTCTTTGACGATAGTACGGCAGACCTCACGAGATTGCCAACCTTGATGTAGACCTGTTCGTCGTGCGACAATACTTGCAGCACCGTCAGCGCCAACTACAACTTTCGAGGAAATTTGCCGTCCATCCTCAAATTCAACCACTACTTGTTCTGCACTTGGTTTCACATCAATGACGCGGCTACGTAGTCCTACCTGAGCTCCTGCCTGTTGAGCTAGTCCAACAAGATATCCATCAAAGGTTGGTCGAAGAACACCCAGCATTCGGGTGCGTCCTCCGACCTGATATCGCAAGTCTGGTGAGTGTAGAATCCCTTGGTGGCTTTCACTTTCGACAAAGTGCCCCTCCTTACCTTTGAGGTATGGAAATTGATCTAAGACTTCCGCCCCGAGATATCCACCACAAGGTTTCGGTCGGGGTAATTGCTTCGCCTTATCTACGAGAAGTACTCGGGTGTCAGGGCGATAATCCATTAAGCGTTTTGCAGCCGTTGACCCTGCTGGTCCTGCCCCGACGATGATAACATCATAATCTGGCTGCCGCACCGACATCTTCGTTCACCAAACGGAAGCTCCCAACAACTAGCCTCCTATAGACTTGAGTGTTCTCAGTTAAAGGCATTTATGCTCCGAGGGAATTTCTCAGTTCCGCACTTTTCTAGGCTAGTCCTATCCCGAGAAGTGATAGATAGAGAAATACGGCTACTAGGGCACCCAGGAGCCCAGAAACGAGGTTCACCATGTTGTTGTCAAAGAATCGATTTCCACGTAAATACTCAGCTGGTGCACCACAATGGGCTTTCTTCTCAGTGTGCTTTCCGCATACATTGCATTGCCACATCCCTTGAATCGTGGCTCCGAACAGGCTGTCAATTGTACAACCTACAAACCCACCAGCCAATGCTACTAGCACAATGGTAACAGGGGCAAAATTGACGATTTCAGGCATTAAAGCAATTCCAAAGACGGTGTACCAGAACGGGGCCGCAAGCACAGCCGCAGTTAGACCGATAATTATGCACCCGAGAACCGTTGCAAGATATCCCATGAGAGATATTCCGCCCGATGTTCCTGCAGGCACACTCTGCCATGGTTTGGTGATTAACCGTGGGGGGGATGGGTTCAACAACCCAATTTCCGTGGCAAGCGTATCAGCAGTATGGGTTGCTAATGCTCCCAAGAATGCAGCAAAGGTCACTGCTACGACGGGGAAAGGAATGAAATAGAAACCGAATCCGACATCCGTGCGACCAAAAGCATCTTGACCTCCTCCCAACACAATCAGCAGAAACCCAAAAATCACAAAACTCATGGGTAGAAGCCCGTTTGCTACAACGTTGGACCAGGCTCGTGCTCCGCTTTTATCCTGGGCTGCCCCCAATGAACGCTTCTTATTGTATCGGAAATGTGTAAACATTGCAGTGATGAGGAAGAAGGAGAGCATGATAAAAAACCAGGCCCAAGATGTCAACAACCATACGATCATACCAACTACGAAAGCAGCAATCAGTCCTGACTTGGTGACAATGTGTTTCTTGTAGGCGAGAACTGCTATTAGACCGAGGATGAGCATGGCGATTGCAATGTTGAGTAAATCTAGGGATGCCATTTGATGACGCGTCCGTTGCCGTTTTTTAGGTTTTTTCTTGGGAAGTGCCAACGGTCAAAAGTTTAACAAAGATTTCACAGGGAGACGCCTGGGAACGTCCAACCACCCGTGTCCCTTCTATTTTTCCATTTAAGGCTATGGGTAATGAAGTAAAATAATTCGTTAATTGTCGAAGTCGTATATAGAATCACGTTAGAACGTGAACTTTCAACTCATTGAACTCTTTCAGAAGCAATCCATAGATGAGGAGAGGATAACTTAACGTATTAATTTAAGTTAATTACTTACCAACTTTCTCTTCTTCACAGTTGTTGGTTGTCATGAAGATTACAATCGAGGGGGCTTCATATGTCTTGGAATTCGATAAACGGGATCCCTTCGTCTCACCTGCTTATGATGTTGCATACTGCGATGAACTCGCAACACGCTACAAACCAATAGTCCTCGATCCCTTGGGTTATGGACAAGAGCCTGTCCCCCCAGAATTTATGGCATACCGGCTAGTAATTGACAACACTTTGCAACGGCTTTGTATCATTTATGAGGTGTATTGGCGGCGACAAGATTGTCAATGGAGGCAGTTCAATAAAGATCATGATCATGATTATGAACAAATCCAGATTCACTTTAGTCTCCAGGACAGGAATTTAACACGAGTGGTTATTGCTGCCGCGGGACCTCCGCGATATGGGGGACATGGAGTTGAAGTCTATCGTCATGTCAAGCAAGTTCGTGCAGAAGCGGTGCGACGTAAAACCGCTTCATTTGAATCGTTCCCCTGGGGACGCCACAATTATGAAATTTGGGTATTAGACCAACCAATCTATCGGTTAGTGTTTATCAATAAGCGACCAGTTGTGCGGGTCAGTAATTGCTTTCACGTGTTCACGGGAATTAAATGGAATCAATGGCAAGAGCATCGACGAAAAACTGGAGCCGCTAATCAATTGCGCCATGAATTAAAGATGCCCTTGCGTCGCCTTGACCGACGGATTCTCTGGAAGTGGTACTATCAACATCGGGAGAACCAATTTGCCCATGATTTATCTGATCCTTTCACAACGCCACATATTCTCTATTTTCCGCCCCCATCCCAATACCTTCTGCGATTTACATTTACGCTTGTTTGGTTCATAACTGCAATAATTAGAACGCTCACTGGTCGCTGAACCATTAGCCTTTTTCAACACAAAGTCAAATACAATAGAGGTGTGCACGTGACGATTCGACTCCAATGGGGGCTTCCTGAAGAACTGCATCTCTCAGCTGCCACCTTGATTTATGATTCCTTTACCCAAAAATTCCGTTATATTCTTGGACCACGAAAAAAAGCCATTCCATTCATTGTCAGCCAACTACAAGGAGAATTCGGTCTTGCAGCAATACGAAATGATGAATTGGTGGGATTAGCCGGTGCGAAAACTTCCACAGGTGAGTTGCTAAATCTGCGATATGGTCCATGGGTTCGGTTCTATCATGTTCGTGTTATTCGGAGTATTTTTGTAGGAACAATTTTGTGGTTTGAAAGAAGGAGCGTAGGAGGTTTAACCTTGTCGAATCTCTCGGTCAAAGAATCTGCACAAGGTCAAGGCATCGGATCCCGTTTGATTCAAGAATTTATTCAGTTTGGTCGAGAACAAGGTTATCGGGTAATAAAACTTGAAGTAATCAATTCTAACATTAGAGCAAAATCTCTCTATGAGCGGTTTGGATTTCGCATCACGAAGCACTGGAAAATTCCTCGACCTTGGAGCCATTTACTTGGATTTACTGGAGCCTACGAAATGTCTTTAACCTTGTCTTTAACCACCTGAGGTGACAAAAAAGGAAAATAGGAGCATAGGATAGAACCGTGCTCCAAACGAGGATAATCGCTTATTCCTGACCAAGGAGCCGAGCCATTAATTCAGGTACAGCAGCTTTACGTTCCATGGCGTGAAGGTGTTCGCGAATTCGGGGCATCACTGATTGCCATTCAGGATAAATCCGGTTCTTGAAGGCTTCAATGGTGGGAGGTTCTGAAGACATATCACGCCCCTCTTCGGATTTGCGCTTACGGATTCCAAGGATTGTTTCGTTTTGAAGACCTTTGGGCAGAACTTGGAACTTCTCAAATTGGTATCCAAAGAGGGCACGACCGGATGTCGCGCTACGAAGTTCATCGGCAATTCCACGAGACGCTTCGGAGGCAGGGAGCTCTCCACTAAGAAATGCGTTACCGCCTTTTGTCTCTGTTCCCGTGATTTTTCCACGATGTTGGGTCACGTAGCTGATGACACTACCCATTGTATCTTCGGGTGTCTTCACATCGATGCGGAGAACTGGTTCGTAGAGTCCTGGATTTCCGCTGAGGAAACTGATGTTTAGGGCGGATGCGGTCATGATCATGATTTGACCGGCTTTAGTGTGTGCTGGATCTTCGTGAACGGTGGCATCGTACATGCTGACTTTCATGCCCATGATGGGTTCACGGGCTAGAACGCTGCTGTGGCAGAAATCACGGAAAGCTGTAATAACGTAGGGCTTGATTCGGTCGAGACGCTGCACACCACGGGAGAGGTTTAGCATCAGGTTGGTGCCTTCGATGGCCCAAATATTGCGGCCCATCTTCCGGTCCCAGCCGGCAGCTTCACTGATGACTTTGGCTTGAACACGTTCATCCATATACTCATCGAGTTTGCCGTCGCGAATGAGTTGGACGATTTCGGGTTCTAGGGGTTCCACCAATAACTCAATGCGGTTGAGGGATTCAGGGCATTTGGTGCGAATACGAAAACCACCCGACATAGGTGATTCGTGGTACACGGTAATAGGAATACCAATTTTGATGTTGAGTTCTTCGGCAATCCGTTTAGTTAGAATTTCAATTTGGAGAGGATCGATTCCACTGAGAATATATTCACCACTATCTTCGTCCTTACGAAATACGGCGGTGGGATCAGCGAGGACCCATTTCCGAACGATGTCACCAAGCTTAGAGAGGTCTTGTGGATTCTCGGGTTTGATGCTTCGACTGACAACAGGATCCGATACATAACGAATCTTTTCAAAAGGTGGAAAGCCTTTGTTTTCGATGTGAACAAATGTTTCTCCGGCAGGTTGAATCTCAGGGAGTTCTAGCGCGAATAGGTTGCCAGCGGGTACAATTGGAACAGGAAGTAAGCTGTCAAGTTCCTGGACACCAAGACGTCGAATTCGCAGAGCACGTTTCGCGTTAAGCAAGTATATTTCGTCGCCTTCTTTGAGCGTCCCACTAAACACTCGCCCAATCAGGGTCGGACGCTTGGTTCGTGGGTGAATGAAGATTTTCGTAATCATACCTACTAGGGGTGCATTACGATCAACCGTTAACATACCATATGCGGCTTGTTTAACGGGGTCATCATCGGCATCAGCAATGCTCTTGAAGTCTTTGACTTCGTCGATTCTTTCGCCCCAGAGACGTCGCATTCGGTATGGAGCAGCCTGGTCTGGGCTCGGAAGGTGACTGATAATGACTTCAAGGAGGGCGTCATCGAGGGGGAAGTTTTCTCGGAGCCATTTGATGGGTTCATCGGTATCGTTTTTAACGGCATCGTCGTATTTTTCAATAACGAACTTGGCGCTTTCGACTCCTTTACGTTTGAGCATAGGAATTGTAAATGCCCATCCGTCCTTAGCAGAACCAAAGATTACTCGTCCATCAGCAGGGTTAACTTGCCATTCCTTCTTGAATTGCTCTGGAGCAACTGCTTCGATTTGTTCATTGACTTCTTTGATGATAAGTCCGAATCGTTCAATGATCTTGTCTGGTTTGAGTTTCAATTCTTTAGTGAGTCGGTCAACTTTGTTGATGAATAATACTGGTTTAGTCCATTCGTTGCCGACGGCTAGGTGAATGTTGGTGACGGTTTGGGTCATGACACCTTCGAGGGCGTCAACGAGAAGTACGGCTCCGTCACTTCCTCGGAGGGCACGGCTGACCTCACCGGTAAAACTGATGTGGCCAGGTGTATCGTTGAGTTCTAGGAGATAGTCCTTGCCTTGGTAATTGTAATTGAGAAGGGCTACGCTGGTGAAGATGGTAATTCCACGTTCCTGTTCTTCGTCATCGGTATCGGTTTTTCGGGCTTGACCCGCATAGCTATCACTAAGTAGGCCCGCACGGCGCATGAGATAGTCACATGCCGTTGATTTTCCGTGGTCGATATGGGCGGTGATGCTAAAGATACGGCGAAGATGCATTGGGTGTTCTTGCACCATGCGCTGGATTTCTTCAGGGCTTTTGACGCGTACCATTTGTGTTCAATCCTTTCTAGGGTAATTGTAATGTATTCTCATACAGGTTGTGATGGCAAAAGCCTGTGCAGCATGTCATTATGCGCACAGCGGTCTCTCGCTCTCTGGGCAAGCAGAACTTATGATTTCCCTAAAAGGATTGCGGTGAACCAACCATCTACAGGTCAAGTCCAATTTCTCGTAACTTAGCTTCACCCTTCGGTGACAGCACATACTCAAAACCTTCATTGGTTTCGATGCAAGTTAACCAGCCTTGGTTTATCAGATGAGACAGGAACTCCTTGCCAATGTGTTCTAAACTAATAATTCGTCCTAGGGGGCGTGCAGAAGAACTTTTTTCGGAAATCTCCTCGTCAATTGGTTCAGAAACTACTGCCGGTGATTCGCCATACCACGTTATTGTGGGTATTCGTTCTTGGAATGTTGCAGGAGTGTTTTTCCACATAGAGGGTTTGAGCTTGGCATCAGCCACTAACTCCACTTCAGGATCCACGAAGAGATTGAAGTCTTTTTGACCTTTCATAATAGGAGAAATATCTAAACGCGTGATTTTATTCTGCGTCAAATTCAAAGTCGTCAGTTTATTGGAATGAGCTAGGGGTGCAAGGTTAAGTTGTGTAAGGTTATTCTCAGCCAGCCAGAGGGCTTCGAGTTTGGGACAATGCCAAAGGGGTGTGAGATCAATACGTTTGAATCGGTTCTGACTCAGTTCGAGTTCAACTAACTCTTGACAGTGATATAGGGCTCGCAGGTCCAGCTGTTCCATTCGGTTGGCTCGTAGATTTAGAGATTTCAGTTGTTTGCAGTTCCATAATGGAGAAATATCCAGCTGGTCTAAATCATTTCCAGAAATATCAAGTTCCTGAAGGTTCTCACAATAATAGAGGGGCGTGAGAATCAGTTCAAAGAGCTGGTTTTCAGCTAGGTCCAGTTCTTGAAGAAGGGTACATTTCCATAAAGGGCTAATATCAAAGGATTGCAAATTGTTATGAGCCAGGTCTAATCGATTGAGGTTTGTACAGTGTAATAATGGAGAGATGCTGAGAACTTCCAAACGGTTTTGATGGATTTCTAGAATCTGAAGGCTGGTGCATTTTTGAAGCGCAGACAAGTCCAAATGGACTAATTCGTTTTCACCTAGGTAAAGCTCTTGGAGCTTTGTACAGTGCTGTAATGCAGTCAGGTCAATATAATCGAGGTGATTATCATAGAGGTTTAAAACCTCGAGTGTGTTGCATTCCCTGAGGGATGAGAGATCAACCGAGATGATGGCTAGTTCGGTGAGGTCTAACGTTGGCGGACATTTTCCGAATTCTAGTGTCGTCTCCTCACCATCTTGGGTTTGATAGTTGATTTTAATCATCGTCATCAAGGAAGAGAATCAATTCGTTTGGCATCGTAGTGTGAACCAAATTTATAGAGCTATCGGTGGGTTCCAGAAGGGTTCTATGAAAAAGGGATAAGGCTTTAAA
>JAEOSV010000189.1 GCA_016840185.1 Candidatus Hermodarchaeota archaeon
ATAAATTTATTAGCAGCTATTAACCCCCTTCAGACGAGCTTTTTGGATGGAATCGAAATGGCTAAACGAATTGTTGTCGCCATCGGAGGCAACTCCCTCATCAAAGACGCAGCACATAAAACCGTCGCTGACCAATATGATGCCGCAGCGAACACCATGCCACACATTGTGGACCTTGTTGAACAAGGCTGGGATGTAGCCATAACCCATGGCAATGGACCCCAGGTCGGTTTTATTCTTCGACGATCAGAACTCTCCGCTCATGAGCTCCATGAGGTACCCCTCGACTTTTGTGGAGCAGACACTCAGGGTGCAATTGGATACATGTTACAGCAAATCCTTCGTGGAGAATTTCAGCGGCGAAAGATGAAGAAACTAGCTGTAACTGTAGTCACACAAGTCCTTGTTGACAAAAATGATCCTGCGTTTACCCATCCCAACAAACCAATTGGGTCCTTTATGGAGAAGGAAATGGCGGATCGCCGAATTAGTGAAGGATGGTCCATTGTTGAAGATGCCGGACGTGGCTGGCGACGCGTGGTACCGTCTCCGATTCCGATAGAAGTGATTGAAGGACAAGTGGTCAATAACCTGCTTGAAGATGGTTTTGTTGTTATCACTGTGGGAGGTGGTGGCATTCCGGTTGTTGAAGACAATGGCAAGCTAAAAGGTGTTGCTGCGGTAATAGACAAGGACCGTGCCTCAGCTTTGTTGTGCAAATCGTTAGGTGCCAAGCACTTTCTCATTTCGACATCCATCGACAAGGTGTATTTGAACTTTGGTAAACCTGAGCAACGGGCCATTGACCGTATGACTGTCACGGAAGCCAAAAAATTTCTCGACGAGGGTCACTTTGCTCCTGGGTCGATGGCTCCGAAAATCGAATCCGTCATTCAATTCATTGAGGAAGGCGGCGAGCTTGCGATTATTACCTCACCGGAGAATATTGCACAAGCAATTCGTGGTGAAGCAGGAACGCATGTTGTGCCCGATTAGTTTTGTTGATACACGACTTCAATACCTTTAACGCCTAGCACGGCGAAGTAGTGGAGGGGTTGTGCTAGCCATGATAGCGGAAACGGCTGAGATTGTAGAACAGTTCACTGCTGAGGAAGTGATTCAGCTCCTTGAACTCGTCCAGCCAATTTTGTCACAAGAACCCCGTCTGATCAAACTGCCAGATGAACTCCTTGTGTTTGTCGGTGACACCCACGGAGATTGGGAAGCTACAAAACGGATTTTGGTTCGATTCTGGGAAACACATGCTATCTTTGTGTTCCTTGGGGATTATGTAGACCGTGGGTCATCTCAAATCGAAAACATGAATTTACTCTTTGCTCTGAAAACCAAAGTTCCTCAGCGTATTATACTCTTACGAGGTAACCATGAAACTCCTCGTGTGAATCGCTCTTATGGCTTCTATGACACTGTTCAGGACAAGCTTGGTGATATCATTGATCATTATTGGAAAACCTTTGCCTTGTTACCGTTAGCAGCGATTAGTCAACAACAGAGAATCTTTGCAGTTCATGGTGGAATTCCAGAGGGGCTCATTAACGTCAAAGAGATTGATTCACTTCCACGAGAAGTCGAACCAGAAGATACAGTTTCATATCAACTTTTGTGGAATGACCCCCGAGAAACGTTGAAAGGATTTGGACCCTCGATGCGTGGAAGCCGAATACGCACCTTTGGAAAAGATATCACGATAGATTTCTTGGGTCAAAACTCCCTGAAGCTCATTGTTCGAGCGCATGAAGTGTTTCATCAGGGATTCCATGAATACTTTGAGGGACAAATTCTCAGCCTCTTTTCCTGCAAAGAGCATTGTGGTACCATGGCAGGGAAAGTTCTTCGTGTTTCAAAATCGGGTAAACGAGACCTGATTCCGGTCTAGCCAGTTTCACCGTTTAGCTTTGGCAATTGATTTCATTAATTCATTTCGTGTAAACGGTTTCTCGATGAACCCAACCTGTTCAGTCATGGCTACATCTTGCCCTAGGAACATAGTGCCCATTAGAACAACAGCAAACCCTTGGCGTTTGAGGCTTTTCAGAAAATCAAGCGTAAGTGACCGACTCAGCCAATAGTCCACCATGATGACATTGGGAGTGGTTTCGGAGGCATCAATTGCGTGTTGGAAACGCCCCAAACTGTCTATCCCAGGACATACCGTGTGTCCTCCCTGTTCAAG
>JAEOSV010000190.1 GCA_016840185.1 Candidatus Hermodarchaeota archaeon
CGAAACATACCTAATTCTACAATCATATGGGGCCTCTTGTGATAAATGAAGCCAGGAACGATCCATGTGCGCAGTGAAAATGACCCTTCAATGGGTGTACAGAACGAATGGATATAATCATTATCTCAGGAGTAACAAAGTCTGTAGAACCACCCATAAACGACATTTGGACTATGTCTGGCCTGGAACATCTGCAAACTCAGTGGCAAATAGAAGATCGCGAACATTGTCCTGGAATTGATCTCATGGTTTATTACCACAAGTTACAAATTCAGGATTTCCTACAGGCAGTTCTTGATGACCAAGACCCAATAGTGACCAGCTACGAAGGCCGAAAATATGTCTAGAACTTTGTGGCGATTTATCGCTCTCAAATGACTCGGCAGCCGATCAAATTCCTGCAGGATGCAGAGATGGTTTCATTAGACTTCATTGGGCGATCCAATAAGACCATTAATATGGAATCTCATGTATGAAACTCCGTTATTAATCATCAATCTCTTTGGAAGCATATTCAGATTCTTTTATGACTGGATTCTCAAGCGCTCCTATTCCCTCAATTTCCACCCGCACTACATTGCCATGACGTAAATAACGTCTTGGCTCACGTGCATGGCCGACACCCGCTGGTGTACCTGTGGAAATCACATCCCCAGGTTTCAAGGTCATAACTTCACTGAGAAAAGAAACGAGATATGGCACATTAAAGATGAGATGCTGGGTGTTTGACTCTTGAACCACGTCACCGTCGACAAGGGTGCGGATATTGAGATTCCCGGGGTCCTGAATCTCATCGGTGGTGACGAGAGCTGGACCCATCGGACCGAACGTATCAAATGTTTTGCCAATCGTCCATTGGCTTACACGCAACTGATAGTCACGAGCGCTGACATCATTAAAGGCCAAATATCCTGCGATATAATCAAACGCATCATCTATTGATATATATTTTCCCGTTTTGCCAATGACAAACGCGAACTCACCTTCCCAGTCGACTTGGTCTGTAACCCACGGAATTACGATTGGATCGTATGGGCCATTAACGACGTTACGATATTTGGCAAAAATCGTAGGGTACTTTGGAATCTCATGACCCCCCTCTTTTGCGTGATCAAGATAGTTCAACCCCACACACATGATCTTCTCAGGATGGGTGATGGGAGCTTTGAATTTAACATCTTCCAGAGGGAAGATGACAGCCTTATAAGGTTTTTCCGATATCAAGAGTGCCTTTTCCTTAGCTCGGTCGCCAAATTCTAGAAAAGCCACAAGATCAGTTGGTAAGGATGAATCGGATGAGTTCAGGTCGATCACTGATTTGTATCCATCTTGTGGATTGAGTACGCCAATATGGGTTTCTTCTCTATGTTTGAATGCAACTAGCCTCATTTTTCTCCTACCTCGAATTGGATTGATTGGATTGCAGATTGGACAATATCTGATCTGAAGTGAACTAATTCTTGCCAGTAACTAAATACATCCAACAAGGAGTGAAGAACTGCCGGATGTCGATGATGTAAGTACCCAAGTCGGAGTTGCTCTATTGAACGTTCGTTTTCCAACCTCAGGTACAGGCAACATTGCCGGCAGTTCTCCAAGAATCCGGAAAGGTATTCCGGAATACCTCATTTTGTTTTCTTCTAATACTGACCGTATTCCAATCCTGCTTGCACAAACACTTCAATGTTTTCATATGGTGTCCCATCAAAGAAAAAATCAGTCGTTGATAGGATGAAATTGCCACGCTGCTTAGCCTTCAGCACGACGTCTTTTACTCTCTCTTTGACCTCTTCAGGTGATGCTTTCATCAGGAATTCCACCTGATCAATATTTCCACGGAGCGCGATACTAGGGCGAATGACCTCTAAAACCTTATCAAGTTCGACATCACCAAAGGGTGGCGGGGTAATATAACCCCAACAGTCCATTTCCAAATCATTGTATAGATGCATGATCTTATCGGCATCGCCACAATTGTGATATATATTTGGAACACCCTCTTCATGTATTGCCTTTAGTATCCGATTCTCGTATTCCATGACGTACTTTTCAAAAAACTCTGGGCCAACAGCGCTGGTCGCTAGATTGGCACCAATTTCGATGAGATCTGCTCCGGCTTCAACAAGCTTCGTGTTGCGTTTAATTTGGTTGTTGGTGAAGTAGTCAATCATCTCACGGTAAAAACCCTCGTCTGTGACAGGATCCATTAGAAGATTTTCTAGCTTTCGAAATTGAGCGGTGACATTGAACGCACCGTGTGTGCAGGTGTCTACCAATCCCTTATCGCCTACGGCTTCCCTGGCTCTAGTCACCAGTCTGGTGTCCATGAAATCACAAGGTGGGGAATATTTTCTGAAGATATCAAAATCTTCTTTTGTTTTGATTAGGTGCTCAGTAGGGGCAGCAACAACTAAATATGTTGAACTCCTCTCAATTTTCTCGATATGCCTGAGTTCTCCATCGGGTGTCTTTATTACTACTGTCCGTTGGATTGTTTCATCACCCTTTCGAGAAGATTCTATTGTCACATCCCAATTTTCCCAAGACCTGACAACGGAATGATCGTTGATTGAGTTATACGCCGTGTACATATCCCACACACTACCGAGAACATGGAGGACATCGAAGTCAAAGTGATCACAGTATTCGACGAACTTCTCGATTGGATCGAAATCATACGGATCGAAAAAGTGTTCCAAGTCTGGCTTATAGTCAAACATTTC
>JAEOSV010000191.1 GCA_016840185.1 Candidatus Hermodarchaeota archaeon
AAAGCGATTGCTGAAGTTGTGGACTTTAGTTCTCGGTTAGCTGATGACCAGAATAAGCTGTCGACACGATTTGATATTGTCGCCGATATAATTCGCGAAGCGAATTTCTATGCGAAGAAATCAAAGAAAAAGACGATAGAATTAGCCCACATCAAAAAGACATTAGATGAACGGTTCTTCCGATCGAGCTTGTATGCGGAAAAGATACGTGAATACATCAAGAAAGGCATCATTCTAATCGATACAGACGGCGAGGTTATCGGACAAATCAATGGGTTATCAGTGCTTTCACTTGGAGACTTCAGCTTTGGACAACCTTCACGTATCACAGCCACAGTCGCTCCCGGACGGGGGCAAGTAATCGATATTGAACGAGAAGCCCAACTCAGCGGTCCCATTCAAATCAAAGGGGTTCAAATCCTCACGGGATTTCTCCATGAAGTCTTTGGTCAAGATAATCCTTTGAGTCTATCCGCTCGAATTACCTTCGAACAAAGCTACGGTGGCGTTGATGGTGACAGTGCCAGTAGCACTGAACTCTATGCCATGCTCTCAGCCTTATCCGAAGTTCCGATTCAACAACGATTCGCAGTCACTGGATCAGTCAATCAGCATGGGCATGTGCAAGCCATCGGTGGGGTTAACCAGAAAATCGAAGGCTACTTCGCAGTCTGCAAAGAAAAAGGATTGACCGGTAAACAGGGAGTGCTAGTTCCTGAATCGAATATGCAAAATCTTATGCTGAAGGATGAAGTGATTGAAGCGGTCGAAGCGGGGAAATTCCACATCTATTCAGTGGGAACCATCGAAGAAGGGATCGAACTACTTACAGGAGTTCCTGCAGGGAAAAAACAGGCTGACGGAACCTATCCAGCTGACTCCATCTTTGGACGTGTCGATAAACGGTTACGTGAAATGGCGGCTATCATGCGAGAACATAATCGCCCCGCGAACTAAACGAGTTCCCGCAATTCACTTTTAAGCAACGTTCACACAAGCCCTTTTAGGGAAGCCGGATGTCTTCCAGCGGAGAGACTCAACAAGAACCAGAGGTAATTCCTAACCCGCATAGTCAGTCCGTAGTCAAGATTGCTCAACAACTCGATACCGATTTAGATCATGGATTAATGAGTGGGGAAGCCCAACACCGTCTAACCCGCTATGGACCTAACCAGCTTCCCAAAATTCGCGGGTCCTTCTGGCGAGTCTACCTTGCCCCAATCCTGAACGGTCTTATCCTCATCTATTTAGTCGTCATAGTCATTCTCACAGCCATTGTCATTTTCTTCGATACACCGGGCACCTCGAACGTAATTATCTGGATTGCTATTATTTCCTTCAACGCCATTTTAGCCATTGTTCAACAATTTCGTGCCCAGAAAAAACTAGAAGCCCTCCATTCACTCACCGCAGATACAACAATGGTTATTCGAGAAGGAATTAAGAAAGAAGTACCCGCCGACACTGTTGTTCCTGGTGATATAGTAGTTCTTGCACAAGGTGACCGAATTCCTGCAGATGGGCGCCTTTTAGATGCAAGCCAACTAACTTCTGTCGAAGCGTCGCTAACCGGTGAGAGTGCACCAGTCACGAAAAATGCGGCCCGGTCCCCACTGGATGAAGATACACCATTACATAATCGTCACAACATGGTGTTCAGTGGAACCTACGTAGCAACAGGATCTGGACGATTTCTTGTAACTGGGACCGGCGTGGCAACAGAAATCGGAGACATTAGCCAGGGTCTAGAAACGTTGAACACAGGCGATATTCCTCTTCGACGAAAAGTTAACAGGCTAGCCATCTATCTTGGGGCTGCTGCCATCTTCCTTGCAGTGTTGGGGTTTGCTTCCTACATTCTTTTTCCTCGACCCATCAATGGAGTAATTCTGACGCCACCTGAAGTCGCGGTTGAAGCCATCATAAATGCCATGACAGTGATGCCGATTAACATCCCACTCCTCACCACCATTGTCTTACTCACCGGAGTATTAGCAATGGCGAGTGTAGGTGTCATCGTCAGCAACCTTTCAGCTGTTGAAAGTCTCGGTCGCGTCAGCATAATTTGTACTGATAAAACCGGCACACTTACCCGAAGTGAGATGATGGTCAGTCTCATTTGGGATTCTACTCATCTCTTTCAAGTTACTGGCGAAGGCTATGAGCCCAAAGGCGAACTTCTGCTTGTTAGTAACCCTAATGCGAAACCAAGCAGTGTATCAGCTTCGCCAATAGAAATTGAAGACTATGACCAACTGGCTCTGCTCATTCGTGCAGGTGTCCTCAACAACGACGCCCAAATCGTACAAGAAGAAGCCACAGAAGGAGGAACCCTACAATGGCGAGCTATTGGGGATCCAACCGAAGCCGCCTTACTCGTTTTACTTAGTAAAAGTGGCATTGAAGAGGGATCGATGCGAGCCTCTTATAACCTCGAACAAGACTATCCCTTTGACGCACGGTTAAAACGAATGACCCGGATGTTTACTCACCCCGAAGGTGGATACATTGCTTTTGTGAGAGGTGCGACGGACATCTTGCTTCCTCGGTGTAGCCAAATTGGTGATGATCGGCAAGCTCAACGACTTACCAAGAAACAAGCCAAAGAAATCGGGCGTTACGCCAATGAATTCGCTGCGGGAGGCTACCGAGTTCTCTCCTTCGCCATCCGACGCTTCGATGAATTACCTAAAGGTCGAGGACAAACGCTTAGAGACAGTATTGAAAAGAACCTCACCTTCGTGGGATTTGTGTGCATTGTAGACCCTCCCAGAGAAGGAGTGCGTGACGCAGTCGTCGAGGTTTCTAATGCCGGAATTAAAACCATCATGATCACTGGAGACGCTGCGGCAACGGCAGAAACCATTGGTCGCCAGTTATCCATCGTAGAAAAAGACGATATTGTCATCGAAGGCAAAGATGCCATCAATATCTCCGAAGAAAAATTCAATCGTATTAGTGTCTTTGCCCGAGTCGATCCCGAAGATAAGCAAGTCATCGTTGAACGCTATAAAAAAGCCAAACGCGCCGTCGCAGTGACTGGTGACGGTGTTAATGACGCACTCGCTCTAAGCATGAGCGATGTCGGTATCGCAATGGGAATAACGGGCACTGATGTTGCCAAAGAAGCATCCGATATGATAATTGCCGATGATAGCTACAACTCCATCGTCGAGGGGATTCGACAGGGCAGAGGGCTTTTCAGCAAAATTCGCGTCATGATCTTCTTCTACATTTGCATTAATGTCGGTGAATCAATCCTCTTCTTTGGCACGTTTCTCCTCGGAATTCCGTTTCTAACCCCCACCCAACACATCTTTCTCACCATCTCAAGCCATTCTTGGCCCGGTCTAGCCCTGGTCTTCGACCGAACCGCAAAATATGTCATGGAGGAAAAACCCCGCGATACCGAATCCATCATCACAAAATGGCTGGGCTATTACCTTCTTCTCAACGCATTCCTCATATTCATGGGCGCTACTTGTGCCTTCTACTTCACCCTCACCACAGTCCTTCCGGGAAGCACGTTCCTTGAGCCCTATGGCCCCGACGCGTTTTACAAAGGGCTCACCATGACAATTGCCGTCCTTCTCTTTGCCGAATCCTTGATGGTTCTAAGTATTCGCCGGATCAATCAATCCATGTGGCGGTCAATCCGTTACGAAAGCTACTGGCTCGTCTACGTCCTTATTGGGCTTGTTTTTCTTATGTTTGTGGGTCTGATGTATATCCCTACAATCAACATCTTCCTTGCTAGCTTGGGTATCGATTTTCAATTCGTTCCTCTTTCGGCTATTGATTGGATCGTTGCATTCCTTCTTGCCGCTCCTGCAATCTTTGGGATGGAAGCGGTGAAATGGGGTTGCCGGAAGCGTGGCATCTACTTTTAATAATCGGTACTCAACGCAAACCTTTTTCTGTTCAACCTAGTAAATCCACGACAACCTCAAGGTGAACATATTATGGTTGATGAGCGCATTTCCCGACTTGCTCAACTCCCAGTTGAATACTCACTCGGTGTCAAAAAAGGCGACTTGGTTGCTTTAAGTGCACCTGCCTTCGCCGAACCCTTGGTCATCGAAATAACCCGTGAAATCATGAAAGCTGGCGGACACCCTTTCACCCGCATCTATCTGCCACGAACCCAAGAACTCTTCTACAAATACGCCCAAGACCACCAACTCGACTATGTCAATCCACTCAACCTCGATATGATTGACAAAGTTGACAGCTACATCGTCATCTACTCATCCGATAACCGAAAATCACTCACCAATGTTGATCCCGCAAAACAAGCCCGATCCGCCAAAGCCCAAACTGAAGTCCAGAAACGCTTCATGACCAGATTAAAGCAGGGCTGGTACGCCCTCGTTCCCTATCCCTCTCCCAGCCTCGCACAAGAAGGAAACATGGGAACCGAGGAATACGAAGACTTCGTTTACAGCGCCTGCCTCGTTGACAAACCCAACCCCGTCAAACTTTGGAAAAAAATCAGTAAAACACAGGAAAAAATCACTACCTACCTCAACACAAAGAACATCATCCGTTTCGAAAGCAAAGACGTAAATTTCACAGCCAAAGTCACTGGTCGTAAATGGGTCAATGCCGACGGACACTTGAATATGCCCGATGGTGAAATCTTCACCACACCTATCGAAGATAGTGTTGAAGGTTCGATTCGGTTTTCCTATCCTGGGATTTTCATGGGAAAGGAAGTTGAAGACATCTCCTTAACCTTTGAAAAGGGCGTAGTGACCAAAGCTACAGCTGAAAAGGGACAAGATCTTCTTGAACATATTCTCGGGATTGATGATGGGGCGAAACGCCTTGGCGAAGTTGCCATTGGGACAAATCCTGGGATCACGAAATTTACCAAGAACATCTTGTTTGACGAGAAGCTCAGTGGTACGATTCACTGTGCACTAGGCAACGGTTTTGAAGAAACAGGAAGTAAGAACGAGTCAGCGATTCACTGGGATATCCTCGCAGATATGTCAAAAGATGGTAAAATCTTCGCCGATGATGAACTCTTCTACAAGAATGGCAAGTTCATCATGAAAGTCATCGAGCAATAGCTTCGCAGAATCACTTGGTGGGAACCGATTCCATCTTGAAAATGACCTTGCACCCTTTGAGCGTAGCGTGTACCTGATTGGCTACTTCAATCATATCTTGGACTGAACCATTTTCATCCCAATCAATCACAAAATCATAGTTACCGGCAACTGGTTGAAATCCCATCCGCATCAATCGTTCCACTACTTCGCTCGGAGCTGCACCTTCGCTGCTAATGTAGACTGTTAGGTAACTTCTCATGATTTCATAGCCTCCAGAGACAGATGAATCCTGTTCACAGGCTTTTTATCCCTACTCAATGCGGCATCCACCGATGGGAAACCTATGCTTAGGGGAAATCCGAAGGTTATTTGAGTTCAAAGAGTGCGAAACACATACCGAGGTGACTCCAATCTCACGCAAACCCCGTCTACCCCCTGGTCAACGCTGGATTACTGGATTTCCCGTGCGCACCGCGGAAAGAATGCCGGAACCATTCGACCCCGACACTTGGACTCTTACGATAGAGGGTGAAGTCACGAATCCCCACGGTTACTCATACAAGGAATTTCGAAAATTACCCGTCACCACACACCTCAGCGATTTCCATTGTGTGGAAGGCTGGAGTGTGCCGGATAACAAGTGGGAAGGTGTTCTCTTTCAAGAAATTGTTGAACGTGCCCAGCCTAAGCCCTTAGCAAAGTTTGTTCTAATCCACGCCGAACACGAGTACACCTCTGCCATTACCTTGGAGACAGCCCTGGAAGATGATGTCATCTTAGCCTGGAATCGTAACGATGAGCCCCTTCGCGAGGAAGAGGGATGGCCCCTCCGACTCATCGTCCCAAAGTTATACGCGTGGAAAAGTGTCAAATGGGTCCGCCGCATTTCTTTCATCGAAGACGTAGAACTCGGTTATTGGGAAAAACGAGGGTACCATCAGGATGCTGACCCCTGGCTTAGCCAACGCTTCGCCAAACGATAATTTTCGGAAAAAAGAAATTAAGGCCCTTGCGGGCCTTAAGGACTGGGACGAAGAGAGGTAAATCTCTTCATGATCCATTGCGGATCTGGGAGAGCTCATCCCTTCCAGTGGCGGGTTAGAGTATAAGGTTGGGTACTCCATTGGTATATGTCTGCGTATCATCTGCTTCTAGGTCTGCGTATTATGGGGGCATTTAAAGAAAATGAGCGGATTGCCAGTCGGTCTGTGGCAAAAGCTTTTGATAGAGTTAGTCGGACGGAACACGCGTTGAAATGTTCAGCGCCAAGTAATGCTATTCCTATTATGGGTTGAAGGTTATGACTGCAAAGACGGTTCGAAAAGTGTTGGATGATTTTTATTGGATTGTTGCCCGTGAAGGAATGGTACCGGATAGTAACATCTTCTTAGTCAAAGATGGTGATCGGTTTGTCATATTTGATGCGGGAATTCACCATTACTTCAAGGACACCGTTGAGGCTATCAAGGAGTTAGGTTTGGAATTAAAACAAATGGACCGGTTAATTCTGACTCATACCCACCTGGATCATTCGGGGTCGACTGTCGAGTTCAAGGGGCGGCTAAAGGATCTTGAAGTGTGGGTATCCGAAGAAGAAGGGGTTCTTCTTGAGAAGGGGGATGACACAATTGTCCTCGGTAGCATGTTGGGACAACGGTTACCTCCGATTCCCGTGGCAAAACACCTTCATGATGAAGATATCATCAAAGTGGGTTCTTACACATTTCAAGTATTATTAACGCCAGGACATAGTGCAGGAAGCTTATGCTTCTTTGAACCCGATCATAAGCTATTGATTTCGGGAGATGTGGTGTTCCGACATGGATCCTTTGGACGAGTGGATTTTCCCACAGGGAACGGAACGATATTGAAGCAATCCATTGAACGATTGGCTGACCTTCCCGTCGAAATGTTACTCCCAGGACACATGGGAATAGCCATGGAGGATGGTCAACGGGAAATTAAGTTATCGTTGCAATTCGCACGACAGGTCCTTTAGTCCGGTTTGCTAGAATGAGGCGAGGGCTTATATTCCAAAGCTAGGAGTATGCGGACGATATGGTGCTCGCAATAGGAAAAAATCGCAGCCGGATAGTCGCATATCTAGCCGTCTTTATTGCGTTAGTAACGGTGTTTGATGTTATCCCGATGCTTCCGGTGTTCTATGGTGGAATCTGGGATTCGTGGGTATTTCTTTTTGCGCCTATCATCGGAGTGCTTCTCGGTCCACTCTTTGGCATGGCGGCGGTTGGATTTGGGAGCTTTCTTGGTCATATCATCTATTTCCGCGCCGATCCCTTCGAACTTCTTTTCATGTTAGGCGCAATCGTGGGAACTGCCTGTGCTGCCCTCATTTTCCAGCGTCGTTGGAAGCCGGTGTTAATCATCTATACCCTCCTGCTTGCGGGCTACTTTCTGTACCCTGTTACATGGATGTTACCGCTTATTGGGATCTGGGACATTATCCTTGCATATTTCTTGTTGATTCTCTTTACGATTCTAATTACTCGTCAGTGGTGGCCATCGAATCGATGGTCGAGTGTGTGGCTTCTCTTGTTATTTGCTGCAATTATTGGACTTGAAGCTGATATCTTGTTCCGCGTGTTCATTCTTGTACCTGGACAAACCTACTGGCTCTTTTATGGCTTAACCCCTGAAGCCCTCTACTTGATGTGGCTGACAGCAGGAATAATCACACCCACAAAGGTTGCTCTCGGGACCCTGTTTACAGTAACCATCGGGTACAGTCTCCTACGCCTTCTCCCACGAACAGAAATTCCCCTAACTGAATGTTATGGGACGCTTAAGCCGACCCCTCCTCCAATTGAAGAATGTGGTAAAGAGAATTAAGCGGGTTTTCCAGTTTGACAGAAGGTTTTTACCTGTAAATTCCTAGCCTGAAGGCAGTCTCAGATTCCATATTATCGAGGTAGACGGACTTGGTAAAAATACCTAAACTAGATACTAAAATTAAGGCAGTCACGATTTACCGGAATGGTGCAAAAATCGAGCGAACCGGTCTTATCGAATTAAAACCTGGCACCCACAAACTCGAAATCGCAAACCTTACTACATTTTTAGACAAAGAAAGCGTTCGAGTCTCAGGTCGTGGTCATGCCACCATCGTTAGCTTCGACACCGTTGATACTACCGTCGAAGTGAGCGGTTATTCAAAACTCGACACGCTCATCAAAAAGCGTGAAAACTTACAAAAACAGCTAACAAGAATTCAAAGTGAACTAGAACGCCTAACCCGACGAATGAACTTCTATACTCAAGTTCTAGATAACTCCGCAGGTGAATTCTCCCGTTGGATTCCTGCAGGAGAAAGTGATGTTAACCAATTAAGCTCACTTGAAACCCTAGTCACGACACAGCTAGACAAGCTTCACAAACTCCAAATCAAATTACACGAAGACCGGGAAAAGGTACAAAAAGAAATTGCCATGGTTGATCGAGAAATCCAAAAATTCCGAAGTGAAGTCACCCAATTTGAAGTTTCCAATAGTGTGTTCGTGAATGTTGATGCCCATAAACTCGGAAAATGTGAGTTCAATCTCTCCTATTTTGTTAGCAATACGTATTGGGAACCAACCTATGATTTCGTCCTCACAGAGGATTCAACGGATGTTACGATGTTTACAGTAGTCCAAAACAACACCCAAGAGGATTGGGATAAAGTCAATCTTACCGTTTCAACTGCTTCTCGGCGAACTGCCTCTATTACTGAACCGTCACCGTATTTCGTGTCAATCTATCGTCCTCCGCCCCCACCACGGGCACGGAGGGATAGGGTAAAAGCTGCCAAGATGTCGGCTCCTGCTGCTGCTGGTGCAGCCGTAGATGATTTCGAAGTCGAAGAAATGGCAACAATGGCTGAGGAGAGGCTTCCGGACATGGCTCCCCCACCAATTACAGCCACCGCAATGGAAGTGGGTGGTGTCTACGTATTTGTCCTCCCTGATCCAGTAAAGGTTGCTGCAGATGGTGAACCACATGCTTTTCCAACTAGTCAAATCAGATTAGAGGCGGATCGGAAATTCTTCTGGAATGCTGTAGACTTTGCTGAATCAATTGAAGTAACCACCATTGAGAACGGGGATAGTGTATTGCTTCCTGGAAGAGCACGAATCTACTTCCAAGATGAATATCTTGGCGAAACTCACTTGAGCTTGGTTGCCCCACACGAGAAAGTCGATGTGGGTATGCGCTTCTCCTATGATCTCAAAGTGGAAAAGAAGCTGGTCGGGAAATCCACTGAGAAGAAAGGTTTGCTCAAAGGTAACGTTGCCCGAGATTATGAATACGAATTAACGATCGAGAACTATCGGAAGAAAGTAAGTGCAGTAAAAATCATGGATCGGATTCCTCACAGTGATTCTGAAATCATCAAGATAGAAGATCGGAAGTTTTCACCACAACCAAAGAAAGATGAACTGGGAATCCTTACCTGGGAAATTGAGGTCCCCAAAGAAGGTG
>JAEOSV010000021.1 GCA_016840185.1 Candidatus Hermodarchaeota archaeon
CATTATTTTCTGTGGGATGCCGGGGTCGGGAAAATCCGTGGGTGCAACCGTTGCAAAAGACTTGGGAATTCCTGTCTTTGTAATGGGTGACGTTGTCCGTGAAGAAGCTACCCGCCAACAACTCCAGTATACTCCTCAGACTCTCGGAAAAGTCATGATTGAACTTCGCAAACAGATTGGACCAGCGGTTATTGCTCAACGAGTCATCGATAAATTTCCAGATGAATCTGAAAACAACGTTGTAATTGATGGAGCAAGAAGTGAAGCAGAAATTAAGACGTTTCAAGAAGCCGTGAATCATGTACTTGTTGTTGCCGTTCATGCAGCTCCACATATCCGATTTGAACGCCTTCGCCAGAGGGGACGTGAGGATGATGCAATAACGCATGATGTATTCCTCGCTAGGGATAGACGTGAGCTCGATGTTGGATTGGGACGAATTATCGCTCAAGCGGATATTATGATAGTAAATGAAGGCGAATATGAAGGACTCAAATCAAAAGTACGCCAGGTTCTTGTACACGAATTCAACTTAGGAACAGGTTCGGAGGCGTAATCTATAATATCAGTTAGCTTATGGGCCGATGTTAAACCAACAGAAAATCTGAACAAAATTCAAAAAGCTTTCGAAAACCTATGTCCGCCTATTGTCTGCCTAACTAAACAAGACCCAGAATACGGTGTCGTTCTCGAAGGAAAAGCCACTGGACCCGAATCTATCGCCATGTTTGCAAAAAAATTTCGGGAACAACGCATCCTCGAAGCAGTAAGACAAAAATTACTCAAATCTATTCAAAACGGCTCAGTAATTTTTGGCATGCAACGTCAAGCAGCGTTCATGAATCGTTTTCACTTATGTGAGTTAAGCGACTATTCCGCGATGGGTCCAATTCGAGTTGAAATTAAAGCGCTGAATATTCAAGACGTTATTGACTTTATCAGTCCCCCTACGCTCAAAGGAAAACCCCAACTACGAAAGGATCTCCAACTCGAATAATGAGCAGGTCAACTTGTTGAAGAGTTAAGTTCAAAACAATCCAAGTCCTTGGGTGCAAAACTCCGAGGAAAAATCGCTCTGGCTTCCTTTTCATGTTCTTCAGTTGAGCCATATCGTGGGCTAATATGGATTAGTGCAAGATGTGCTACTTCTGCGTCAGCAGCAATTTGAGCTGCCTGTGCCGCTGTTGAATGTTGATATTTTGACGCATTCTCTAAATGGGATGCGGTGAATGTCGCATCGTGTATCAGCAGACTCGCGTTTTTTGCAATATCAACCATGCTCGGGTTTGGTGCGGTATCCCCTGAAAATACAATAAATGATCCTTTTCGCGTGGGTCCTAACACATCCTCCGGTTTGACAATTGTCCCATCTGAAGTTTCAATTGCTTGTCCTTGACACAAACGTCTACGAAGGGGACCAGATGGAACACCTAAACGATCTGCCTTTGCTACATCGAACCTACCCGGAGTATCAGTCATTTGAAGTATATATGAAAGAGTTGGAACACTATGAAGCGCAGGTAAGCATTTTACGCAATATTGTTCTTGCTCAGAAATAAGCCCCGTCTCAACATCTTTGATTGTTAATTCAAAATCAAGATGCGCGTGGGTCATCTCCAAAGTAGCTTCGATGAATTTCCTTGTACCAACCGGTCCATAGATACTAAGAGGCTTTTCCCGACTATGCATGACCATCGTCGAAATTAATCCGGGTAATCCTAAAACGTGATCACCATGCAGATGTGAGATGAAAATCTCCTTTATCCGTTGTGGGCTTAGACCCGCTCGTTGTAATTGGAGTTGTGTTCCTTCACCACAATCGAAAAGTAAGAGGGTTCCCTGAAAAAAAGTAGCGATTGATGGGGGAGCTCTGGTTAATGATGGGACGCCACCACCAACTCCTAAGAAATACACTTTCACTGTTTTTTTAGTCATGTCATTTCCGCTCCAATACAATAATGTGACGACGAAGACTTCGATGTATCCGCATAGTATGGGTCTCCTTGATAACATAGCTATCTGACGGTATCATATCTTCTCTGAAGAATTCTAATGGTAAGGCAAGGCACAAATATCCTCCAGATGCCAAAACTTCTGCAAACGATTCTAGACTTACTTGAATCAGACTAGTCACAGCGTTTCCCTTTGTAGAACTTGATCGACCATATGGTGGGTCTGTGGCAATTGCTTTTACACATCCAGAACGTATCGGCGGTGTACGAGCGTCTCCTAAACCACCGTAAAACGGAATCTCAAAATGAGCAAGATTTTCTTGGCTTCCCGAAAGCATCGAAACATCGATATCTAGCCCAACCGGGATACAACCAATATCAGCGGCTTCTAAGAGAAGACCTCCAGTCCCACTGAAAGGATCAAAGAACCAACTCCCAGGTTTTGCACGGCTGAGATTCACTAAAACCCGTGCAATTTTCGGATGAATGGCACTCGGTACAAAAAATGGTCGAAGTGGGCTACGCCTTTGGGAAAATCCTCTTCGATCTCGTTCCGCCAGATGCGGTCCAAAATAGAACTGCTTTCCCCAAACTACTCCTAGAAACATAATATCTGGGCAATCTAATGAAACCTCAACCTTTCCATCCATAGCGTGCCAGATAATAGACCCAATTTCCCCTTGAAGTGCATCCACATCGAATCCTTTGGGTTCCCGTCGAATTCGTGTAACCTTCACTCCAAATCGGTCATTGGGTTGTAACCATCGAGTGAAATCAATTTTTTTTATCGCATCTAAAATCATACTTTCTTCTGAAGACGATTCGATTGCCACAACACTCGCTTGGTTTACTAACCCAGCTCTCTGAGTGGCAATCTGGGCACCCCTTGAATCAATTTCCATTAACAGAATCCGTCTATTACTACTGATAATAGAGTAAGTAAAACCCTCCGCTTCTAGAATTGCACAGAGTTCTGCCTGGGGCAAGGTCTCATGTTCACCAGATAAGATGAACAAACATTTTTGCACCTCAGGTTGGTTCACAACGGGTCCTCCAAATTCAGTGTCATTACCAGAGCATCCTCTCCATCCTCGTAGTATTTACGACTTCTCTTTATTTCTCTGAAATTATGCTTTTGATAGAAATCTTTCGCACTATTGTTCGAAACTCTTACTTCTAAAATTACTTCTCGGCATTCTCGATTTTTGAAAATCTCAATCAACGCAGAAAATAGTTGATGTCCAATTCCCTTTCTCCGGTTTACCCTACTGACTGCTAATGAAAGTATATGCCCTCTGTTAAATCCTGAGAGTTGATCAATTTCTGCAACGATATATCCAAGCAGCACTTCTTTTTCCTTTTTACTTTCAACTGCAACCAAAAACAAGTCTGGCGCCTTTTCCGCTAGATAATAAAAAAGATGGACTGGATAAGGATCCAAAAAAGATTCGAATTCAATTTGGGCAATTTGATCTAAATCTGTGGTTTTAATAGAACGAATGTTTATCATTCCAACTATTCCTTGCAGTGGATAGAAATATGTGTGAGGTTCTGAGTCTTATCAAGTGCTGAGGCGACTGTTCGTGAAAATTGTTGCGAAGAAACTGAAAGTAGGTAAGGTGGTCGTGGTCCCCGAAGATATGGATGACTTATGGCACCTCTACAATGTAATTCTACCAGGTGATCAGGTAGCTGCACGAACAGTAAGACGAGTCCGCCGAGATTCAGGAGATACGTCTCGTCCAGATAAAGGTGAGCGTCGGCGTATGTTCATTAGATTGACCGTTGAAGAAGTCGCCTTGCACAAATACTCAAATCGCCTCCGCGTTAAAGGAAAAATCTTGGAAGGTCCTGAGGATTTTGTGTCAATAGGAACCTATCACACCATCAACGTTGAACCGAACCTTAAAGTTGAAATCACCAAAGAACACTGGCCCAACTTACTTCTTCGAAGATTACAAGACGCAGCTTCTCGGAAGGGACAGCGTTTAATCATAATTGCCGTCGAAGAAGATCAGGCTTCAATTGGCATTATTGATGATTCAGGCGTCGATGTCCGTGTGGAGATACATGGAACTGCACGTGGGAAATATGGTAAATATGTACAAACTGGGGAAACAATGGAGCAGATGTTCGCAGGGGTTAGCACACAACTGACGGAACTGTTAGTACGATTACCTGAAAATACTCGGGTTGTAATTGTCGGACCAGGTTCAACAAAGGACAAACTCGTTGAATATCTGAAAAACAAGGTTCCTGCGAGTAAGAACCGCATCCTGCTGGAACATGTCAGTACTGGCACCGTCGCCGGAATTCATGAGGCACTAAACCGAGGAATCATTGAACGAATTGCTAGTGAAATTCGGCTGAACCGCGAAATTCGTCTTATGGAAGATGTTATGACACATTTAGGAAAAGAGACAGACAAAGTTGTTTATGGCTTGGATGATATCGTTCGAGCTGTCCAATTCGGTGCAATTGAAACCCTCCTAGTCCTTGACAAACTCTTCCGTGAGGCGCCAGCGGATTTACGTCGAAAATTAGAAAATATCATGCGCCAAGTGGAAAAACAAGCAGGCACCCTCGAAATATTTAGTGCAGACCATGAAGCAGGAAACAAACTTGAGAGGTTAGGTGGTCTTGTTGCCATACTTCGCTTCCGTTTACCCGACTCTTAAAGAGGAGTATATGACACCTGGAACCGAGTGGCAGTTGGGTATTCTTCGACGATACCTACAATAAGCCCCTTCCGCTTCAACCGACTTGCGAATCTGCGAGCGATACGCGTTGATGTTTCTATTCGACCTTTTACTTCATTCACCCAAATTTGATCCGCTTGAACCCGGAACTCGCTCCGCAATAGTTCATGAATTGCTGCGAGGGTATTATTATCAGCAGGAGCAATGATACCTTTCACAAGTAACCCCTCTTTTGAAATTCGTTCAAAGGGTTTTGCTATATTTCTGGCCCGGCGTTTGAAACGGTTTTTTAGTTGCGTTCCATCTTTTAGTGATAGTGGGCAAAAATGAATATTGAGTGAAGTATTCCTCACTGCCCACTCCAGTAGTTCTAACGCTTCTTTTTCACTATTCTGTACAGATGCAATCGAATCCGTATCAAGCTTGTACTCTCTTTTTCGAAGTTGCTGGGCATTTAATTCCGTGAATTCCATTTCATTAAGGTTGACAAAATCAATCCCAATGTCATCGAATTGTTGTAACAACTTCTTAAGGTGCTCAAGCATACCAGGAATAACTGGAATTTCTATGCCTAGTCGGCCTTTCATTTTCATGACTTGACGTAATTCTTTGTAATCGGTTCCGACCTCAAAGCGATGGAGTCGCAACTCGTCAAGACCTGCATCAAGTAGCTGTTTTATTGCATTAAGTGGAACGGGTTCGAGCCCTGTATACAGGTGGATATGAAAGCTCTTCCCAAACTCATCTTTGAATGCTCGGACATATTTGATTGTGCGATTCAATTGCAGAAGCGGTTCGCCACCAGTGACTCCCATTCCCGTAGCATTGATCAATCGAGCTTCATCAATTGCCTGATGAATGTCATTAACTTCGACTTCATTAGCGAAAACAGTATCTCGATTAACCCGTTCTTCAGAAATCGGACAATAATAACAATCCTTTGAACATTTACCAGTTACAAAAAGCACGAGTTTTGCGCCTTTCATGCACTCGCGACAACCCCTTGTGAGGCGTCCAACATAAGGAGAATTCCCGCGTGAAAGATTAACATCTCGGGGCATCCCACATCAACCCTTTTGTACTCGACGTCGGACGACAGGATCCCGATCACTTATGTGTTTTAATACGGCTTCAAAGTTTTCGTCGGGTGCCAATTGTCGTTTCAGGTAGACTCCAGTACGACCAACCTCATCACGGCGCATCAGAATTTTCACTCGCTCTTCAACAATTTTGAGGCTTACTCCAACTTTCTTTGCAGCAACCAACTCGTTTCCAACAACCGGTGTTTCAATATGGCCATCTTCACTCGGTTCAATTAAGAAAAGTCGTTTATCTACACCGGGAACTCGTCGTTCCTTTTCGAGATCCGATTGATGAAGACATCCACCAAATTGGTAAAACTCCAGCTCGATTGGTGCAGGATTAGTTAACGGGAAGGTCACAACACAATTGCTTGGTAAATAGATATGCGCTTTTATCGCATGAAACGGTGTTGCGTGCACTAATTCACGATGGATTATCTGATACCCTTCCTCCGTCAATCTAAATTCAACGGAAAACGAGGGCAAAACCTGTGGAAGGTAAATATCGACATCACTCTGTTCGGTGACATCCCCTCTACAAATACTCCCATGGATTTGAGATTCAACTCCTGTTTGATTCAGCACTTCCATGAGTGAAATTGCTCGAGTACGTAGTTCTGAGAGATGGTTCCACCTATCCTCAGTATAGATGACATCTTGGCTTCCTGTATCACGACGGGCAGTTTTCTCACGAGGCATTCTGAATTAATCCTATTTTGGGAGTTTTACGGTATCTTCAATCCATTGAAGGTAAGGCTGGTGCCCTTCTTGGATTTCGATTCTGACAATTTCAGGTACTTCGTAGCTATGGATGCTTAACACGGTTTCTTTCAAGTGATTAAACATGTCTTTTCTGGTTTTGATTAGAAGTAAAACCTCGGAATCCTCGATAATTTCTCCTTTCCATGAATAAATCGATTTCTGGGGAATCATTCCAACACATGCGGCGATGGATTCTTCGACAAGTCTACGCGCAAGATTCTTGGCTTCCAAATTATTGCCCACAGTAACGAATACGATGCTGTACGGGGAGGACATATTCACACGCTCACAAGACGAGTCCTAACCGCATCTCTTAAAAGCTACTCTCTCATCGGTGCATCAGACATTTATACACAATCTTTGAACTGTGCACACTCACGAGGCGACCTAATTTATGCTCCAATTTGAGTTTTTGCTTCCGTTACTTCCATGGCTCCTCATCCTGCTAGCATGGATGGTAATCCTTGGTCTTGCCTCGGTCTTCAAGTTAGAAAAATACGGCATCGAAGTTGGACCTTTCATGCTCTTTGCGCGAACAGGACGATTTAACAACCTTTTGGATCGCATCGGAAGATGGCATCCGCGCGCTTGGCGTTATATCTGGTCCTTCTTTATCGGTGTGGCCTTTTTCTTCTCATTATATGGGTTTTACTTCTTAGGCGGTAACGTCTGGGAATTCGTTAAAGCCCTGCTGGGCCAACCGGCTGCACCAGGACCAGTAGCTCCTCTCATTCCCGGAATTACAATGTCCTACAATTTCTTCTTGATGATATTAATTCCGTTAATTATTGCTGTGATTGTCCATGAAATAGCCCATGGAATTGCGGCCCGAGCGGACAATATTCCGGTAGAAAGCTCTGGGCTCTTCGTATTCTTAATTTTCTTTGGAGCCTTCGTAGAACCTGATGAAGAATATGTAAAAATTAAATCAACTCGGCGACAACGTGCCAGACTTTATGCCTCCGGATCTGGGGCAAATCTAATCGTAGCTGCCCTAGCATTAATTCTGCTAATCTTTATGATCATCCCCATACCCAGTGGGGCGCTCATAAACAGCGTTGTTCCAGACAGCTCGGCAGATGGCGTTCTTGCTCCGGGCATGGTAATAATTGGAATGAATGAAACAACCATTCACACATCACAAGATCTTAGCCTTTTCATGCTCAATGCTAGCCCTGGTGACTTGATAGAATTTATCATCCCTGAAGGAACTATTCCACTGGTGGTTGGTGCTAATCCCAATAATGCTTCGTTACCTTATATTGGGATATTCATACGCACATATGTTCCGCTAGCTTACCCCTTCAGTCTTCTTGGACCAACACTGGGCACCCAGTTCTATGAAGCCTTAACCTGGTTCTTCATGATAACCCTAAGCCTAGCCATAATCAACCTGTTACCAATCCCGCCATTAGATGGTGATAGATTATGGAAGGATCTTATTGACGGCACCATCTCCCTTGAACGAAAAAGTGGAAAAGCCATACTTTGGGGTCTTCGAATCGCCGCCCTCTCTATTCTTGCACTTAATATTATTTTCACAGTCCTCACTCCAACACTATTGGCGTTTTTCTTTCGGTAAATGAATGCAAATTTATTGCTTGAAGTCATGAATCAGTATGAAATCTATGACCGACGAATGTACTATGTGTGGAACCGCTTCCATTATTTCTCGACCGTATTCTGGTGAGGTACTTTGTGAAAGCTGTTTCCGTGATTCGGTTGTTAATAAGGTACGAATGGCAATTTCCAAATACAAAATGCTCCAACGTACTGATCGCATCGCCGTCGGTTACTCTGGTGGTAAGGATAGCACGGTTCTATTAGCAATTCTTGTGGAAATCCAACAACGCTTCCCTGAATCAGAAGTCATTGCAATTACCCTCGAAGAAGGGAGCAAACAGGATACGGAACGTCAAGATGTATTGCGCACAGTTTCTAATCAGCTCGATATTGAACACGTGACATCGTCGTATCAAGACTTGTTTTCTTTGACTCTTGACGAGGTAGCCAATCGAGCTCAGGCGATGCAATCCCCGCTCTCTCCATGTGCTTATTGTGGAACACTTCGAAGGCAAGGATTGAATATGTTGTCTCGGAAAATCCAGGCTGACAAGTTAGCTTTAGGGCACAATCTTGACGATGAGGTACAATCGATGCTCATGAACCTCATACGTGGTGATTTACCACGATTAGCCCGCATCAAACCATTTCTGAAGGGTGTTCCCAAATGGCTCGTTCCTCGGATTAAACCCATGTACCATCTAATTGAAAGTGATATCGCGCTTTTTTCAAAATTACTTGGATACCCCATATACCATCCTCCTTGCCCATACAAGGAAACCTCCTTGCGTTCTGAAATTCGCGAATGGCTCAACACCTTTGAAACCAAACATCCAGGCTCCAAGTTTAATTTCCACGCAACTTTAATGAAAATCATTGACGCACTCCAGAAGGGTGAAGATGCCCCTTATCAGAAATGTACACACTGTGGAGAAATAACATCCAACCAAGTGTGTGCAGTTTGCCTCCATAAGGAAGCACTCGGTTTCTCACAAACCAAGAAGAAATAAGGGGCGGACGGGAGCCCCAACGGTCGTCAACCCTCACTGATGCCGTACTCTCAGCCAGGTCTCAGATCCGGATCTCGGAAGCATCTACAGTACAGGTTTACGCTGCTCCCTCCCGGGTCTCGCTGGGTTCACCTGATAAAGACGATTCAGCCCTTCCTACGAAAAGCCTACCGCCACCAGCGATCCTCCGAGGCGGATCGTCGCTGCCTTAACTGTGAGTCGTACAACAGGTCAGAAAGCCTATCGTCGGCATTCAGCCCGCCGTATAGAGCATCTGCGGTACAGGGGAGCCTTAGCCAGCCCGTAGCGGCGCTGCGGGGCTTCTAGCCCCCCGCCTAGGCTCACCGTCCAAACAGCTCACATCACTCCGCGATATATAATGTTTACTTAGTCCGTTGTTTTATGCGCCAAATTTGGAAAATGTATAATGGGATTGCGATAATAAAGCAAAGTATGCAGAAGAGGGTGACCGTTGAATATGATGCTAGCCCAAGGAAGGGATTACCCAGTATTGGCCAGAATGGCTGCATTTCAGGGTATAAGAAGGCGTCAAGCACAATATGTGAATATGCTCCAATTAGAGCCGCTATGGTGATGTTCAAGGGGGAGGTCATCTGGGGAAGAAGAAATACGGTCATTGCTTTTTCGAAAAATCCTCTAAGAAGGAAGACGAGTAGAGCTACGAGAAGGGCTGATATTGTGGCTCCTAAAAATGTGTGAAAGAAAAGATGTAACACAGGTAAATCGAGAAGAAGAAAAGTAAGTGGTTCAAAATCAACGATGACGCTTCCTAGTAAAATACTTGGTATGAACAGATACGGAAAGAAAATTAACCCGATTAAGAGACTTGGACCCCAATGAAAGGGTGTAA
>JAEOSV010000022.1 GCA_016840185.1 Candidatus Hermodarchaeota archaeon
CGGCGCCCAAGCCAAGTCATCCACCAAGTGGCGTTGTTGTGTTGGTACTAATTAGAACCCACACTGATTCTGACTGGCGTTATCCAGGGTATACGACCTATGCATAGCCATCATCGTGAAGACCAAAAGGAGAGGAGGGTCCCCCTAGGCTCAACACCCATATGCACGCGGCATACGGGCTGAAATGGTGTTAAAAAGGAGGGACGCACATTGAGCTACTTAAGGCTTTCGCAGTCTTCGGTAGCTCTTCACGGCTCCAGATTTCGAGTTTTGACACTCGCCTTAAATTAAGCTTTCGGTTTTCTGCCACTAATAAGTCGTATGACAACGATTCTTTCTGATTAACGTGTTAAAATCCTTGTAAGAGGAATCCTTTTCTTAGCATAACTGGCACACTTACATCGCTTTCGGAAGGAGAGATCCTCGTGGATTGCAGGAACAAGGATCAAACAGGTCTTATTTTGAACATTCAGCGTTTTTCAACAGATGATGGTCCAGGTATTCGCACGACCGTGTTTCTCATGGGTTGTGACTTGCATTGTCACTGGTGCCAAAACCCAGAAACTTGGTCATTAACCCCCCAAGTGGTATGGTACAAAGACCGCTGTATTGGTGCCCGTCATTGTCTGTCCGTTTGCCCAAAGGAGGCCTTGTCCTTAACATCTAAAGGAATGCAAATTGACCGCCAGCGCTGTGACAGCTGTAGAGAATGTGTACCTGCTTGCCCCTCAAAGGCTATTGAACTCCTTGGTACCCCACAAACTGTTGACGAAGTTATCACTGAAGTGTCACGAGACCGACCATTTTACGAAGAATCCGGAGGCGGAGTTACGCTAAGTGGTGGTGACCCCTTATTCCAGCATCAGTTCTCACAACGCCTACTACAGAAATTGAAGAAAGCAGGAATACACACCACCTTGGATACCGCAGGATATTCAAGTGCTTCCATCTTCAAAAAACTGGTACAGCTCAGTGATCTAACATTACTTGATTTGAAAATACTGGATCCTGATCAGCACAAAATCTGCACCGGTGTACCAATACATCCAATCCTTGAAAACGCAAAATGGCTGGGAGGTACCGTTAACACAGCGTGGATCCGCACGCCGATTATTCCCGGGTTTACGGATTCACCTTCGAACATCGCAGCCATTGCGACATTTATTCGGCTTTACATGCCCAATGTTGAACAGTGGGATCTCTTAGGATTTAACAAACTCTGCGGTCCGAAATGGCAGAGACTTGACCGAACATTTCCTTGTGCAGATACACCATTGATTAAAGAAAAACATATGAGTCGTCTAATGGAAATCGCACAAAGTTCTCAAGTAGAAAAGATAACATGGTCCGGTGTCACCCAAGAATCGACCACTCAAACCCCAGTAACGTGAAGGTGTGAAGGTAGAATGAGCCCAACAAAACGGAAACGTGCCCGCGAGTTAGGAATAACAATCGGTTCAATTCCTCCAGGAAAACAAAATACCATAACCGATGTTCCCGGAGTCTTAGTAGGACATTCCACCATAATTGAAGGAGAAGGAAAACTCATTCCAGGAACAGGACCTAAGCGCACGGGAGTGACTGCTGTTCTCCCACACAAGGGGAATATATTCAATGAACCAGTAAGTGGAACCGTCCATATCATCAATGGCTTTGGAAAAGCTGTTGGCCTTGCTCAACTAGTGGAACTGGGACGCATCGAAACTCCAATTCTTCTTACCAGCACACTCAACGTTGGTATCGTTGAGGATGCGGTAACACAATATGTAATTGAACAAAATCCACAGGCAGGAATCTCTAAAACAACCCCCAATCCAATCGTAGCCGAATGTCATGACGGACACCTCAATGACGCACAAGGTCGACATGTGCGCAAATCCCATGTTTATGAAGCCCTTCAAGGAGCCTCTACTGTAGTTGAAGAGGGCTGTGTTGGTGTGGGTACGGGCATGATGGCTTATGGATATAAAAGCGGCGTTGGTACAGCTTCACGAATTCTTCCTAAAAAGCAAGGCAGCTATATATTGGGCAGCCTTGTTGTTCCCAATTGTGGAAGAAAAGGAGATCTCATACTAAACGGAAATCCCATCACAAAGTTACTCAAAGAATCGTTTTCTTCCGAACAACCACTATCCGAAGGGGGATCGATTGTTGTCATATTGGCAACTAATGCCCCACTGTCATCCCGTCAATTAGGTCGAATCGCTCGTCGAGCTATAATTGGAATTGGACGAACAGGTAGCGTTGTGAGTCACGGAAGTGGTGACTTTGTCATTGCATTTAGCACTGCAAATCGTGAATCCCGGAAGACAACCGCATTAACAACCGAACGCACCCAACTTCAGGAAACACAGCTTACTCCCTTTTTTGGAGCAGTTGTTGAGGCAACAGAAGAAGCAATCGTTAATGCTCTCTGCATGGCCACAACAATGACCGGTCGAGATAAACACAAAGCAACTGCATTACCTATTGAGAAAACCGGCCAACTCTGAATGAAATTGGTTATAACTATTTGTTTGGGTTGCGAGTAAAGCGGTTTTAAGTACCATATATAATTCTTAGAAAGAATCTATATATACTGAATAGATTCTATACGAGACGACTTCGACTGACAGGTGATTGATATGTCAACCGAAACCCGAAAGGTACAATTGACCGGCGGAGCAACTTACATCATATCCCTGCCTAAACAATGGGCAGAAAAGGCAGGTATAAAGCCAGGAAGCGAACTACAACTCGTACCTCAAGACCGATATTCCATACTGCTCTATACCGCTGCGTCTCCTGAAGCTGCAACACTTTCAGAAAGCCATGTTGAAATTCCTAAGGGTATGCCTACAGAAGATATTGTCCGAAATTTCATTACTCAGTATCTAGCGGGTTTCGACATCATCCAACTAGATTTACAATTTGTAAAAGCAGATCAACGCATTGCAGTGAAGGATACCATTCGTCGGTTGATGATTGGCGCTGAAATTGTCTCAGAAACCACTGAAAGAATAGTAGTCCAATGCTTTTTGGGTCAAGCCAACTTGCCTCTGTTGAAAGCATTGGAACGAATGGAAGCACTTGTTCGCTCAATGCAGAATGACGCGGTAATTGCCTTGCTGGAAGGCGACAAACGTCTAGCTGAGGATGTAGTCCAACGGGATCCAGAAGTCGATCGTTTCTACTTCTATATCGTTCGCCAGTTGACGGCTGCAATTGGTCGGACAGATCATATTCGGAAAATAGGTTTAACAAGCCCACAAACCTGTCTAGGGTATCGTATGGTTGTAAAAAGCATTGAACGGGCTGGAGATCATGCCGCGCGAATTGCGGCTATTGCCGCTTCTACTAAGCTTCCAGACAAGTCTCCCTTGGTAATGACGTTTACGAAAATGCATCAGCTAACAGATACCGTATTTCAGGATTCGTTGAAGACGCTTCGAAGTTTAGATGTTCCATTAGCCCATAAAACCATTCATCGTGTCGATGAAATTGTTCAATTTGAAGACAAAGGGATTCGGCATTTGTTAGGTGAAAAATATCCTGTTGAATCTGTGTTGAATTTTCGATTAGCATTGGAAAGCTTACGCCGTATCGCCGAGTATGGTTCAGATATCGCGGAAACAGCAATTAATTTGTCAGTCGAGCGATAAACGTGGTCTGGATTATAGATCGAATTGGGCGCCACAATAGGCGCAGAACCGTGCATCTTCATCGTTTTCTGTTTGGCATTGTGGGCAAATTAGTGCGGATTCCTCGCTTGAATCGTCAAAAAGATCTTCTAGTGGTAGAGATTCAGCTATGTGAATTTCATTTACTGCTTTGGCAGAGGTGTAAATTGGACTCCAGAGTATTCGTTTGTTATCCTTCACTCCGTGGACAGGACACTCAAGCAAAACTACTGTGAAATGTCCCTTGATCCCTGAACGTTTAGGTTGGGCTGGTTCACCGCATATATTGCAGCGGAAAAGTCGATTCCCAGCGGCTCCAATCCATTCGCTTAATCGACTATAGGGTAAGAATATCCGACGGACCCGTCGATGAACGGGACAACGAACATAAGCCGCTAGTGGTTGGAGTTCTTTGTTTTTTGAAATCTGAACCTCATCAATTTTTAGAAGTATGTATGGCCTCCCACAGGTGCATGTTAGAGCTCCATCCCATGCGATGTCGGTTTCAGATTCCGAATTGGTTATGATTTGTTCCTCCTTGTTAGTTTTCGAGTTTGGATACTTAAGGTTTAGTGAGTCTTCAAGAGGGCTTTTGGAAAATGAGAATATACTCATGTACCTTATTGACCCGAAACGTGGTGGGATATCCTAGGGGGCGAAGGTTGTGGTAGTCTTTACGTCTGTCCCAGATGATAATGTCTTCAAGTCGAAAGCCTGTTGAAGTCCACTGTTGGATGCAGTCGATATGAAAGGGATAAAATTGGTTTTTTTTGCGAAGATCCATGACTATCAGAATACACCACCGACCTGGTTTTAACACTGCAAAAAGCTGCTCAGACACCTTTCCAAGAGCAGCTAAGAAATCATTGTAATCGGAGATGTTGCCCAAATCCTGAGTAGATTCCGTGTAGGGACGTGGTGCCTTTCTGTCAGCTGTTCGTCGCTGTTGATGTATGTTCCAATATGGTGGAGATGTAACTACGAGGTCTATTGAATCAGATGATATGAAATTCGATAAATTTTGCGCGTTTTCGCAGAATACTCGTGAATTTGATGCATTATGATTCAATCGTTTCTGGGTAAGTTTGAGGAATTGTTGAGAAATATCGAAGCCAATGGAATGACACTCTAGCTCTTGTGCAGCGAGTAATGTTGTTCCTGCCCCCATGAAAGGGTCAAGGACAGTATCCCCCGGTTTTGTGTAAATCTTAATCAACCGCTTAACGAGTTTCAGGGGAAAAAGGGCTGGATGTTGTAATCGAGTCTCCTCTGCTGTTTTGGTAACGTCCCAGATACTAATGGAATATCGCGTCCAGGTTTTCCCATCTAACACATTGAGATGATTTTTCTCACGCTTTTGTGAAATCGGCGTTACGGACACACCCCTTCGTATGGCATAACCACTTCGTGACTAATAAGTTACATATCCACTTGGACAGTGAAAATTAGATTGTAAAGCTTGTTTCCTTCTTCGCTGAAGTTAGTGCCTTACTTAAGACCATACGAGAGAGACTGGTGAAGGCTTTTTCAACATTATCTCCAGACAAGGCAGACGTTTCAAAGAAGTAAGCCTTCATGCGTCGGGCCAAACGATCGCCTGAATTCGTACTTACAACTCGTTGATCGCCTAAATCTGCCTTTGTTCCCCATAATGCGGGTACGTAGTCCTCAAGTACTTCATTGACTTCTGGAATCCAGCGTTTCTCGACAGCACGATAAGATTCGGGGCGAGTGATATCAAAGACGAATATTACCCCATGTGCACCTTGGTAGTATCGCTTTCGAAGGGCACTAAACCGTTCTTGGCCTGAGGTATCCCATAACGCTAGATTTACGTTAAAGCCATCAACTTCGAGTTCTTTGTTTGTAACGTCCATGGCTATTGTAGTGAGATAGTCTTCGGTGAACGTGTTTGTGGCAAATCGTCGAACAAGGGAAGTTTTCCCAACAGCCCAATCCCCACACACAATAATTTTGAACACGTACCTGTTTGAACTATCAGTTGACAAGGTAATACCCCGCTATTCGCTAGTTTCTGAATATCTGCTTTAAAGATGTCGTCAGAAGGAACAGGGGAATCTGGGACGAATATTTACGAGCTAGAGAGTTGTTCAACCCCAAAGGGGCAAAGAATATTGAGCGGACAGGTTGGGCATTTAGGTTTTCGTGCTACACACAAAGTTCGCCCATGAGCAATGAAAAGACGATTAACGCGATTCCACTGATCGTAAGGTAAAATAACCATTAGATCTTTTTCTACTTGGGTAGGATTTTTGCCATCACTTAGACCCAATCGGCGAGAGATACGAAACACGTGGGTATCAACAGCAATTCCTTCAACTATTCCAAAGGCGCGATTCAGAACGATGTTTGCTGTCTTTCGACCTACTCCAGGAAGACGAATGAGCTCCTCCATGGTTCGGGGCACTTTTCCGTTGAATTCCTCGATGAGCATACGGCATGTGGCTTGAAGGTGCTTAGTTTTTTGTCGATAGTAACCCACTTTGAAAATGTCTTGTTGAAGTTGTTGAGGAGAAGCTGAAGTAAAGTCTTCGGGGGCGTGATATTTTTTGAACAATTCTTTGGTCACTTGGTTGACTTGAACATCCGTTGATTGTGCCGATAGCATGGTAGCAACTAAATATTGAAATGGAGTTCGCGCTTTGAGAGTCAAAGGTTCTTGGGGGTATTGTGTTTCTAATATTGTGATAATTTGTTGTGCACGAGTTTTTTCGTTAGTTTGAACCACGATTTATCCCTTCAACGATTGTCGCAGGACTTTTTCTAAATTGAAGTTTACTCTCTTGCCAATATAATGTTCACGTTAATACGGGGTACGCGTAACAGTCATATATCACGCTGTAAATCAAACAAACGTGGTTCAGAGATGAAGGACGGCTGCCGGTAATTCCCCAAAGGAATTGCTGAGGAAGCTCCATTCTCTCTTAGGCAACGGTACGACGAAAGTCGTAAGGCGAGAGCCTTGCTCTGGGAACAGAAACGACACGCCCAGCGCTGAATTGACAATGAGACAGTTGAGGATTAAAGGAAACTTTGATCTGAGCGGCGTGCTGGTAACAGGACGCCTGTTAACCTGTTGAGGATGGCGTTGGAATCGATGAAACGGCCCATCACCGTGGGAGCAAGCCCAAATAGGCCATCTATGAGGAGCCTACTGAGGTGGCGGGTAGGGTGCTTAGCTAGATGCCGTCATACTGTTCAAGGTAACTTGAATGGTTGAACAGAAGATGGGCTACTCTCATTACTGGACCACACCTTTTCTCATTGAATGGTGGAGAACTTTGTCAGCACCACTTGTCCTTGTACTTCGAATTCCGGGTTGCGATCCGAAGAAATGTAGTGCACTGAAGCTCTCCCGACATAAGCTAGTACGCCTCCTACATAGTCCTCGTCAACTCCGGGGACGCCCGATTGTCTTGAATCCATTTGCCGCTCAGGCTTTTTCACCTGCGGATCTGGAACAAGCACAGAATTCAGGTGTCTTGGTTTTAGATTGCTCTTGGAATGAAGCAGTTGAGATGTTTCAACGTCGAATTCGTGGAGAACCTCGCGGTCTACCGTATTTAGTCGCAGCTAATCCAGTGAATTATGGGCAGGTAGGCAAACTTTGTTCTGCTGAAGCCGCTGCAAGTGCTTTGTTTATTCTTGGATTTGTTAATGAAGCGAGCAAGATTCTCAATATGTTCAAATGGGGACCACACTTCTTAGAATTAAATGCAGAACCCTTGCATGATTACCAAAGCGCATCCAATAGTAGTGAGGTTGTGCAGAAACAGCTATTGTATATGCCATCAGCAAATGATGAAACTTGACACATTTTTTTGGTTATTCACTGATTGGAATGTGGAAGTCATAGGCTATCGGACTAGCCATCGGATTGGCAAGTATTTTGGGTATGTAATCATCCAAGTCGAAAGCGATAACCCCCTGTCCCTTATCTTGATAAGCCAGTAAGCCCGCCGCACCATTTACGAAGGACCCAGCACAGGCACTAAGGAACGAATTTACACCTTGTGCTCGAAAACCAGCAACAAGCCCCGCTAACACGTCACCGGTTCCGCCCACACTCATAATAGGATGTCCGGTCCAGTTCAGCTTTGTCTCTGCAGGTGTAGAAGTGATATCTACTGGTCCTTTTAACAAAACGACGCATTTCAACGCTTTTGCTAAATCTCTAACCTGTTGTGCACGTTGTAAAAGGGGATTAGCGACCTTTATTCCTCGAATCCGTTTGAACTCACCAGCGTGTGGTGTTATGATTGTATTGACGCCGATTTTCATAACTCTGGATACGACCTTGAGTGCATCTGCATCAATCACTAAAGGTTTCTTCAGACGATTAGCCATTGACATAATCTTACCTGTTGTATCCAGTGTTTCATGATGATCACCGATTCCGGGTCCAATTAGCACGGCCTGAACCGTAGATAAAACCTCTTCAATTAAGGGAAGATCAGCGTTTACCAATTTCTTTCCGCTTAATGTAACTGGTATGAAATCAGGAGAATGACTCGTTGCAGCCGTAATGACCGGTAAAGGAGCCGCTAAGTAGACTAAATCTACACCACTGCGAAGGGCACCCATTGAGGCAAGAATCGGAGCACCAATATATTGTGGACTTCCACCAATAACCAATAACCGCCCAAAATCGCCCTTTTTTGTGAAAATGGGTCGTGGTTGAGTTGCGCGAATGACATCGCCCGGACCTACATAGAGTTCCGCTTCCGGAGGTATGCCAACATCTACGACAACCAATTTTCCTGTACGCTCTTTGTTTTTTGCCAGTCCCACTTTGGCATAATGAAAAGTCACTGTCAGATCTGGTCGGAAAGCGTCTTTTGTAGTTGGTTGACCTGTATTTGGATGAATACCTGTGGGAACATCGATGGCGACTTTGAAGGCGTCCATTTGGTTCATGAGTTGTAGA
>JAEOSV010000192.1 GCA_016840185.1 Candidatus Hermodarchaeota archaeon
ACAACCAGATCCAATCAAACCACCCAATGTTCAAGTACAACGACCCCGCAATCACCCAAAACACCCCCACCGCTAACACTCCCAAAACCTTTGTAGCATGCGGTGTCACTCGATACAGCCACCGATTTCGCAACCACACAATGATCGCGCCACATATCACTAACAGAAACGGGTCAAGTAGAAAACTCATGCTTACTCCCTAGCGGACCATAGGATAAAAACCCTAAACTCAATCTTCTCGAAGAAATTTCAGTCCTCAGTGTCAGTGATGACAATGTCCAACATGTAGAGCCCTGGTGTTTGATTTTGAGAAAGGTGCCATCCGCTAGCAAAGTCCTCATCAATGTGTAATTGCTTCTTGACGACAAACCTACCTGCTGTTCGAATTTTCGTAGTGTAACTCGGGCTTTGAAGGTCACTTATCTCGTAATATCGTAGTTCGAACAAAGTGGGACCTAACCCAACAAGTAACTCATTCTGTCCATCATTGTCGATATCACCAATTTCCACAACCTCAACAGTGGCATCCGGATCTGATACATTGTATTCAATCCAGTTTCCAGTGTCAAATTCGTAATATCTTATGGTCTGGTGAGATGAGCGGGTCAGTGTATCGCTCAGACCGATGGCTAACTCGTTGAATCCATCGTTATCTAAATCTCCAATGGCAACATGGTTGATATCAGTACCATGAGTTTCGCTTGTCCATCCACCGAGTACATCTGATACAATGTATTCGTTCCAGTTGTCATTTTCGAATTTGTAGACACGTACTTCATCCTGGTAGGTACTTAGCCCATACGCGCCCCAAGCGATTTCGTTCTTGCCATCATTGTCTACATCACCAGCATCTATGCTCCAACTTGTTGGAGGATTAAGAATGTCGTAGCGCGTCCACAGGCCTGAGGAGAATGTATAGTAGGATAGCACTTGGTACCCTCCTCCGGCATACCCTGCATATACCAGTTCAGTTACACCATCATGGTTGATGTCTATAATTTCGAGGCCATCGCATTCGTGAAGGTTAGCTTCAATGTTATAGGCCTTCCAGATTCCTGATTCATACTTGTAATAACGCAGTTCGTATCCAGGCTCTTGCCATAGAAATCCGGCTGCCACTTCATTCAGTCCATCATGATCAATATCACCGATAACAACGGCTGTTATGGGAGCATCAGGATTAGCAATATTCTGTTCTATCCAGCTAAATCCGTCAAACTCGTAATATCGGAGTTCATATCCTTGATTATCAACTAAGTATCCCACAACGATTTCATTCAACTGGTCATTATCCACATCACCGATAGCTAGTTCCCAACCTCCCACAGCGTTTTCCGCGATGATCTGACCATTCCAACTTCCGGAATCGTATTCATAAACGCGGATCTGCCCGATTCCCGGTTGTACCCCTAACAATACAGCAATTTCGTTTTCACCATCATTGTCCACATCGCCAACCTTTACCCCACGACTTGCTACGCCTCCGTCAAAATCAGCAATATTGTACTCGTTCGTGTGTTCGTAGCTAATGAAGGCTTGATCGATGAAAAGAGATGATATTATCTTATTTCCTACTGTTTGATCATCATCGATCACTCGTAGAAGTATCGTAGTTGATGAGTCGTCAGGAATATGCGCTGTACGAAGTCGATCAACATCGGTATTGCGATATTCAAGTATTGGAACCCAAGAATCATCTGAGAGGATTTGAAAGACAAATTTCGAATCAGTATCCTCTGAGGGGAAAACAGCATGACCAAATATCGAAAACATTGTATTTTGTCGTGCTTGTAGGTTTTCAAAGGCAAAAACCCAACCCAACTCGGTGGTATCATCAACTGGTTTCCTAGTGCCTTGCTTGTTCTTCTCCTCAGCAAGAACCTCATAGCTTCCATCTTCGAAGTAAGTGTTAACATACGTGCCAGTTGCTGTTCCAAATCCGATTATAGGATCTTGATATTCACTATCAATGGTTTCAATATCAGGAGGAGGTGAAGGACCTTCAATAGTGACTGTACGTGATTCTGAGACCCCAGGCTTTGCAGGATTCGCCTCACTGTAAATTCGTAGCTCATAAGTGCCAGGACTTCCCTCAAGCTCCCAAAAAACCGAATAGGATTCGTCCTGTAATAGATATTGGGATTGGGGATGGTCTCCTACAATTACCTGGAACTTTGATCCATCTATTGTCTTGAAATCACTGGACCCTTCCCCGATGCTATATTGAATATAGGAATCAACATTGCCAGCATCACCTTTTTGACAAAATATATCACCGGATACGATGAACCTGCCTCCATTCTCAACGAGGATTCCATCAGATGGTGCTGTAATTTCCACGCTCAAGGTGGCTTTCGACGGGCGTTTTGGTTGAGTAACGGAAATTAACGTAAATACTAACAGACCTATACATAATGCAATGGCTAGGTTTCTTCTCTTCACTAAAGAGTCCCTCCGCACCAATTATTAACCGATTATAGGTTAATTCTTTTTATAAATGAATCGGG
>JAEOSV010000193.1 GCA_016840185.1 Candidatus Hermodarchaeota archaeon
ATTCTTGAAACGGTTAATGATTGAATTTGCTTAGTCACATTCAATCAAATGCTTTTTTTGATGCAAGAGCAAGGAGTTTTTTCGCAAACGCTTCATCCCGTGCGGCAATATAGGAATAGCGTACTTCATTTGAGCATTCACCTGTAATAGCTACTCCGTTTTGATCAATTAAGACAGCGCCAGCCTCTTTGAGAATGAGACTTGCCGCAGATAAATCCGTTCCTCGGAATTCACCTCGAAGATCAATGAAACCATCCAGTGAGCCATCAGCGACAAAACACAATTCTAATGCATTAGTTCCATAATGCCGGGTATAACTGATTGATTCCCCATCTTTCCCTTCTAGAAAACGTTCAAGGTTTTTTGGAGGAAACTTGGCATCAACACCAACGAGACTAGCCCCGAACGGATTTTGGCCAGAGGGGCGGATGCTTCGTCTATCACGATACGCGCCAGCTCCCTTGATGGCGTGATAACAGCTTCCTGAGAAGAGATCAAGAACAACGGCGGCTTCTAAGGCGTCAAAAACTAGTTCTTTTGCGTAGGCAATTGCGATGCATGCAAAAGAGATATTGTTGCTAATGTTTGTACTTCCATCAATTGGATCCATGATGAGGAATCCCTGGGGCTTGGTTCCAATTTGTTTGATTCCTGCTTCTTCGCTCACAAGAGTAAATTGAACAAAGCGTTCCAGGTACGATAACATTGTCTGTTCTGCCACAGAATCAAATTGTTTTGTGATATCTCCTCCAGCCCCGGTTCCAACGGCATCACGGCATGTTCCTTGGTTAAGACAATCGAGAACTCGCAGTCGGGCTAACGTCGCTGCATTTCGTAGAATTCGACTCCACAACCGTTGAGTCGCCGAATGTATGGGAAATGACACAGGGTCTCGTATATTCGATATAAGAGAAAAACTTTATCTCACACCTCGAAATAGCACACGCAACCTTATCTTTTGCAGGGATGCTTTTTTTGGTGTTTTTATAGTGCTCTAGGAACTAGATTGTGTCACCGCTGGTTGGACGGAGATATAAAACGCCTGTCTTGAGGCGAGAGGTTACAGCCCTTTGGGGCAGTGCTTGTCAATGATGCAGGAACCGAACACTATCAAGATCTTTCCTGATAGGTAAGTTTCGGGCAACGGTGCCAGAGTTTGGTCAATATTAGAAAGAAAAGGGCTGGATTCTGGCTTTCATATTCTTTAAGCAAAATAAGAAATCCATACCAACTAAAATGGGGGCAAAGGTTTATCTTGTTCCGACGTTGAAAAGGAGTTCTGCCCTTCAGTCAAATTTTGCGGGGGTAGCCAAGCTTGGCCAATCTTCGAAGGCTCTTGGGACCCTTTGAAGGACTAAAGGCGCAGGGCTCAGAACCCTGTCGTGTAGGCGTTCCTGGGTTCAAAAGCGGTTTCAAGTGTTATGAAATTACGGAAAATCCCAGCCCCCGCACCACTATTTCTAACATAAAGATATCTGTGGTAAGTCAATTCAAGAAAAGAATTGGCGGGCTCGGCGGGACTTGAACCCGCGACCCTCGGGTTTCTTTAGAAGTAAGAGAACTCCTTGTACGTAAATCGTACATGCCGTAATCGGCGTCTTCTGTAAAAGCCCGATGCTCTGACTTTGCCCGCACAGGAAAACCCTATGTGACTGGCTAAGCTACGAGCCCTGGGATTTTTTGGGTACTTCGAGTTTTCAGTCAACAACACCGAGCTATAAAGCTTTTGAGTAGTTAGGTAGAGTAAAAGAACGAGAATCTGTTTAAGGAAGTCTTGGCACCGTTGCTGGTCATAAGAATCACAAACGAAGGCTATCGGTTGATCGATGATCCGAATCGAGAAGAAATCCTCGAAGAACTTACGGAACGTTGGGATCACATATTCGAGGAAGCTCGTTGGGGATCAATTGACCAGGCCATGGAAATGTACGCTCAACTGTTCGAGTGGATTGATCAACACGGGAAGAAGGTTGCCCAGTGTGCCTATCGAGCTGATGCGGTGTTACCACCTCGAGATATTGACCCCGATGAACTGAAGTACCTGCTAGGACGCGATTCACGCTAATTGTGAAAGTTAACTCTCTGCAGCAATCAAAGTCACTGTTTTTTCTACTTCTGGTAATTGCCGAATTTTTGAGATAATAGTGTGCTTCAACTGTCGAATGTCTTTGACTATGATTTTAGCCACAACATCAAAGTTCCAAAGAACCTGATAGGCTTCTTTTACTTCCTCGATACTCATTAGGGGTTCGAGCAGGTCATCTTTTTGAACGCCTTTTTTCGCAACAATAAGGACATACGCTTTGGGCATAACAATCACCCGAAACTGCAACAATTAATGCTATTATTCGTGACCAGTCAAAAGCCTTATCGTCCCCCAATCTTCAGTATGAAAAGTAAAGGATGGATGCCCTATGCCACCTGCGCGAACACTTCTAGCTGAGGAAATGACTACAATTGAGTGGAATGCCGAATTCTTTGGTGTTGACCGACTAATTCTAATGGAAAATGCTGGACGGGCTGTTGCCAATGAAGTCCTTCGTCGGTCTAAACGGTTGCCCCGCGTTGCAATCTTTTCAGGATTAGGAGGAAATGGTGGTGATGGATTTGTCGCCGCCCGGCATCTTGCACCTCGGTGTCGGATAGTCCATCTGATCATTCTCGGGGAACCCACCAATATTCAAAATGAAGCTGCAGCTCAAAATTGGGATATTATCAAAAAAATGCGGCATTCCATTGATCTTCATGTCGTCCGAGACACTTCTGAATTACCCAAAATTAGTGCCAACGTCGTGGTTGATGCCTTGTTAGGGACAGGCGCGAAGGGTAAACCACGTGCTCCCTTTATCAAAACTCTACAACTCATGAACCAAATGGACGCCTTCAAAGTCGCCATCGATGTTCCCACAGGTATTCATCCAAATACAGGTCAACCAACTACGAAAGACGCTTTCCGACCAGATCTGACAGTGACTTTCCATTATGCCAAAGTGGGACTGGCAAAAAACAAAGAGCATACAGGAAAATTGGTTGTCGCAGATGTTGGCATACCTCCGGAAGCGGAACTCTATGTAGGTCCGGGCGATGTCATTCGTGCAACTCAACCACGACCCATTTTTACAAAAAAGGGCGATTTTGGGCGGTTATTGGTAATTGGTGGAAGTCCACAATATATTGGTGCTCCGATTCTTGCCTCAATGGGTGCCCTTCGCAGTGGTGTAGATTTAGTCTA
>JAEOSV010000194.1 GCA_016840185.1 Candidatus Hermodarchaeota archaeon
AACCAGCACCCATCGAAGCACCACCGGAACCAGAGCCTGAAGTCTTCCTTGCCGAAGAACCAGCCAAATCAGCACCACCTCCAAGTTTTGATTTTGGAGAAACTGAATCGGCTCCCGAACCAGCACCAGAACCAGCTCCTACCTTTGAACCGGCTCCTGAGTTTGAATCGGCTCCTGAACCAGTGCCAGAACCAATGCCCGAACCTGCTCCAGAACCAGCACCAGAAGTCGCTCCAGCTGAAACTGCAACTGCTGAAGGAACTGAAGAAGGCGATGAAGAAGAACCCAAACGACGAACCTTCTTCTTCTAACCCATCACACGGCTTTCCAAACGTCGTCCAACCTTTGAAAAGACATTAGGTTGACTGGAATAACCGTGAAAGTTGTTTGGTGGCCTGCTCAACCAATAAAATCATGGCACCCAAATGTTGTTTTTTAAATACTGCCACCAGCACCATATCATCGTTCACCCCACGCAAGATTAAACTTCCCGCCTCTGTATCCAAGATAATCCTTGCAGGCGTTAAGGTGAACAGTTTATCAGACAAATCCACTGCCACATTCAGCAATGTCGCCAAACTGGCAGAGAGCCACGTTTCATCCACGTGCGCCCGAATCCGAGCCGTCACAGGTAATCCAGTTCTCATCAACAAAGAAACCGCCACCAGTCCTCCAGCCCGCTCATCAAAATCTTCTAACACTTTTTCAACATCAGCCATTAGGCGATCCGCTTCATCTGACACGCAAATACCCCTAATTCAACTATCCACTCACCTTGTGCCTAGCGCTCTGTTTAAGAGTTTGGGCAAACTCCAAACATCTGGAACTCATGTAAAAAAGATGAACAAGGACTGCCAACCAGTCCTAACACCACACTACAATGGAAGCATTACAGAATCGCAGCAAGCTCTTTTTCAATTTCCTCGCGAGGCCAAACACCCACATGCGTCTTGATTGGCTTCCCTTTCTGAAAGAGAATCAACGTCGGAATCGCACGAACCTGATACTTCATCGACGTCTCCGGTGCTTGATCTGCATCAATCTTCGCAATTCGTACACGATTCTTATCCAACTCTTTTTCCAAACTATCTAAAATTGGGGCTTGCATCTTACACGGTCCACACCAGGTCGTGTAGATGTCGAGAACTACGACCTCGTGTTTTTCAAGGAATGCTTCAATAGTGGCATCGGTTAATTCTTCGACCATTGTTGTTGTCTCCGTGATGCGCCTTCAGTTATGATACCTCTTGAAAAGCCTTGTGCAATTTCGGTTCTTCAACTATTCTATGCGTTTTCGAGTAAAGTGGCGATATTGAGGCCTTTGCCGATGTCACCAAGATAACTGATGAATTGAGCGAGGAGTTGGTCGAGACCAAGACCACGATGAGCTTGAGTTGGGAAAACTGGTGCGCTGATGTTTATGAGGGTCTCAATTTGTTTGGGGTGAATGGCTCCTGGGAGATCTTGTTTATTGGCGGCAATCACGACGGGGGGTGGATTGGGGCCAAAGATTTCGCGTAAATATCGTTCGCCTTGAATAAGAGTGTGAGGATTTGAGCTATCTACAACGAGGATGACACCGTCGGTGCCACCGGAGAGGGCTTTGCGGACGAGACCGAATTGTTGGAGTCCGGGGCTTCCGAAAAGATGGGCTTTGAAATCACGGTATTCAAGAGTACCAAAATCCAGACAGACCGTGCAGCCGTTGACATCGGTGGAAACGGTATGGTTGGTAACACTTTTGATGAGTGTAGTTTTACCGACGCCTTGGGGTCCAATGACAAGGATTTTGAGATGCCGCATGTTGCCAACCTCGATGATTAAGCCGTTGGTTGTATGGTTTTAAGCCTTAAGGTTTGCGTTCTCCAGCGATAAGGGTGCATTTAGGAGGGGTGTTCCAGTAAAGGGGTCGCTGGAAATCCGCGCAGACACCGCAAGGGTGTGGGGCTGTGGAGGGATGTTGAGACGGAAAATTCTTAATCAGTTCATGCGAGGAGGAGGGGAGGGAAATATTTGGATAGGAGGGAGTTCCGGCTTCCTCAACATCCTATCTCCGCGATTTTGCTTATTTGGGGTTTTTGTCGGCTCTTTACTCTTAAGCCTTACGCCTTAAAGTGCACAACCTCTAGGAATTGAGAAGTATCGTTGGCGGGGAGAGCAAAATGAGGATTATTCCTCAACGTAGACTACGGTGACATATTCAATGATGGCGAAACGGTCCTTACTTCGGGAAATGAGTTTGAGATCTTCACGGAGGGCGTTGAGGTGGAGGAACCGTTTAATGTAAGTGCGGAGTTTGGTTTTACTGGGATGGTTGGCAGTATCACTTCGAAGGTAAACTTCGTTGTCAGACACGGTGACGGTGACATCCTTGTCAAGTTTTTCGTTGAGGAAGTTGACCATGGCTGTGCCAAGTTCGCCACCATGATTGAGCATGTCTTTGATTTCGATTGTGATGAAGGTCTTAGATGGTTCAGTTTCTGGCTCTGACATTGGAAAGGTCCCTCATTGGGAGCAGTAATGCCCTAACCAAAAACACGTCATTTAAAAGTTCTCCTATTCGTCACGCTCAGGGTTTTCAGATTCTTCTGTTTCCCGTGACACTGGAAGCGGAGGAGGAATATCTACTTGTAATGTATGGCGTTTTTCTCGCCAGCGGATAATCCGGGGGGTGAGAGCTCCGAACCCAAGAATATATCCACTGTAAAGAACGACAACGAGGAGATAGTAGAAGAGGTTGAAGGAAGAGAGGACATAACCAACGGCATAACCGAGGGTGAACCCGGTGAGGACCCGCATGGGATTTCGACTCTCCCGCATTTTCAGGGTCTGGGTGGACCAGTCAATAACCGCGGGTAAGCTGAGAAGAAACGCCCCGAGAAAGGTGATGGGGTTGATGGGGATGAAAATGAGGAAGGTGTGGACGTAAAGGGCGAGGATAATTCCAACGAGAAGGGCAGAACACCGGGCGCAAATATGGAGAGTATGACCGCGAATTGAAATTGACCAGGTTCGATGCATGTAAGGTGGATCGTGATGGCTGATGAGTAAGTGGAGGGTGTCAAGAATTCGTCGTTTTCGTGATTTGCGTTCTGGCTCCCCGGTCACAATACCACCATCATATCTGGTCTGTACACAGGTTTCTGTAGATTAAAAACTCATTACTCAACCTAGAGTTTCTTGAGGAGAAATGGCACGTTTCAAAAGAGGTAAACCGTGTGCCTGCTCCAACACTCCTTGCAGTGGCTTATCCAGACCCTCTAAGCATCGATGAGAATCCGTAAGAGTTCAACACTGAAGTAACCTTTCGCTCGAAGCTCTTCTAGCGGAGTGTGAAGTTTGATGGAGACGTACGAGGCTTCACCTCTCACCCCAACCAGTTTCTTGTAAGCCTTTCTGAATTCTGGAAGTGATGTGGTCTTCGCCAATGATCCAGCAGCTTCATCTGACATACGAATGAACACATCAGTTTGTACACTTCTTTCCAATGATAAGCTCATGGGCGCAACTCCTTCCTTCTTCATTAGAACGGGTTCACCACCCACTATGAGCTGTAACCGGGTGTCTTGTAATGCTTTTGTTTTAGCGCTTGTCTCCGGATCAGCAAGAAGGTCATCAAGTCGTTGGATATAGGCTTCAACCGGATTGGTCAACGAAACTAATGAAGTGTCTGGAAGGAGGAGCTCTTCAATTGCAGCAGGAGGGGGAGATGGGTCGGATTCTGGTGTAGGTTTCACATCAGCCGGTTGGTCAGTGGTTTGTTCTGGGTCATCCTTTTTCTTTCGTTTAAACCATCGCAATTTCTTTCACTCCATTGTCCCACTGGATACTCGGTGTAGCCTATTGAGAAGTCGATGTAAGCCATAAAAGCCTGCCGAAGCCGATTTACTCAATAGGGCACGAGAATAGGAAAACGCAGAACCACATGCAAAAGAGCGTGCTTTATAACCACTTTTATTGTAATAGCCTTCAGTGACTCCCCATGACGAAAGTAACTGAAATTGTTCATTTTTTTGAGCAGAAATTATCTTCAGTTCTTACTGTTGATGGTTTCCTACCCGAAACGAAAAAAGATCGATATGTTAAGGAAGGAGGGTTTTTCGTTCGTGTTGCTGATGGAGAAGGAAATGCTCAAACCATCAAACTTAGTGATACGGAAATGACCACCCTTATTCAGGACATAAAACTTGCTTTGAAGGCCCATCGACAACAGAAACTTCAACTCTTTGCTGATATCGATGAGCGGCAACGAACCGCATCAACAAAGGACTGAGAGTAAGCCTATCTCGCATGTTTAGCCATATCAAAGAGGACCTTCTTGGGATCCTTAGCCTTGGTGACGCCACTTGCCAATAGAACCCCATGGGTTCCCAGCTTCAAGGCTGCGGCTACATCTTCACCTGTTGAGATACCCGCGCCACATAATGGTATGACCTTTGAATTAATTCCACGAATCGTTTTGACAGTTGCCGTAACGACTTCAGGTTGGGTTTGGCTGACTGGAATACCTGTACCAATCAGTTCAGGAGGTTCCACGGCAATAAAATCCGGTCCAAGAGCTGCAGCTGCCCCACTCACAGCTTGATTGTTGCTACAAATACAGACTTTGAGACCCACCTCTTTAGCTCGTATTAACGATGCTTCCAAATCTGCTAGTTTCAATTGCCGTTCGCTATGGTTCAGCAATGTTCCAATTGCTCCAGCTTCAACAACAGCCTCCGCTAGTATTGAACCGGTTCCCCGACCCGGAGTGACGGAATCAATATGCTGGGCAAATACGGGCACCTCAGAAGATGATGCCACCCGGTGAAGATCAGTAAATTGAGGAGCTAGTGCAATGCAGACACCCGTTTTGTTACTGACCTCGTTTGCCATTTTGGTTAACTTGACAGCGTTTTCGCCCATACTTTCCTCATAGGTTTTCAGATTTACAAGAATCAGAGGAGTAGTTAGTTTCATTTTCATTACCCAGATAATACGTCGCGAGAGTAGTGAATTCTCTAACCGTATAACCTTTCCCCCAAGCGAAAGGTTAGTGGTCCGCTTTGGTTCTTATAACACCCATACATTTTTAGTTAGAACCAATGGGACAGAACTACAACTCAAATGAAAGTGATGGATTTGTCAACCAATGAAAAAATGTTAGAAGAATTAAAACAAATTCGAGAAGCTCTGGTTCCCCCGCCAGCACCCCCACCAGAAAAGAAGGGGCTTTGGCAGGAATTCAAAGAGTTCCTTGATCAATACAAGGTAATGGGCCTTGCTGTTGCCTTTATTATGGCTTTGTACCTTGGAAGACTTGTTCAGCAGTTAGTCAATAGTTTCATAACTCCAATTCTGTCCTTGATCTTTGTTAATGTTGGATGGGAAGCACCACCAGTCGCAGCGTTCACCCCTACTCTGTTCATTCAGGAACTAATCACCTTCCTCATTGTCGCATTTGTCATCTTCATTCTCGTCAAATTCACAAAACGACTTGGAATAAAATAACCCATCACACTGAACTTGTTCCGATCACAGATGTCCAAAGATTTCTCTCTGCAAAACCAGTTGATTTTAGTTTACGGTTGATTTGTGTATTTTCCATTCTCACCGGCTAATATTCGAGTTGAATAATCTAGTGATACTGCGAAACAACAGTTGAGGACTAATTCTCACATAATTGCTGGTTCTCTTGATTTTCAGTCGGTCAGTGTGAATTCCCAAGCACACCACCATTCTTCAGGATGGGAATCTGGAGGGCACCCAAGACACCGTGTTGTTATGCGTGAGTCAATCGTTCTAGCGAATTCCGCATATTCGACCAATCCCACCGATTTGCAGGGAAAATCGGGTAAGCCTTTTCGTTTCCGAGCATCCTGGACCCGACACTTTTCCATGCGAAAAATAAATCGGGTCTCATCGATGTCTTCGATTGACTGTGTATTCAATCGTGCATAGACTCGATATTGTAGCGCTTTTTTCAACCCGGTCAATCCCGAATTGGGAGGAATATTCATTTCCTTCATGATTCGCTTCGCTTCAACGGGTGAAAATCGTCGCCATGATTCGGTATCTAACTCAATGGCCGTTTCGAGATCGTATTTCTGTTCAGCCGCAAGAAACCACGTGCCATCAATGGCTAGCCAGTTTTTGGCGTACATATCAAGGATTTGGAGTAGTTCTTTGCGGGTGAGTTCTTCGAAGAGAATAGGTTTTGTCAAAAAAGGATAACCTCCGCTAGCTCCTTCGTTAAGCGGTTATTTTAGTCTAGCTCGTTTCGAGAGTGACTAGAATTCCACTGCGAGTTGGAGTTCGCGGACGAGTTCTTTGTACCGGTTACGTACAGTGACTTCAGTCACATGCGCAACTTCAGCGATTTCGCGTTGGGTTCGGCGTTCGCCTTCCATAATAGCCGAAATGTACAGAGCTGAGGCAGCAAGACCGGTGGGATCTTTTCCAGCGGTGATACCTTTCGCCCGAGCATCTTCAAGGATCTTAACAGCTCGACGTTGGACGCGGCTGCTTAAACCCAAGGTTTGAGAGAATCGTGGAATGAAGTTACTTGGTTGTGAGACAGGCATTCGCACGTCGAGTCGACGGAGGAGCAGCCGGTAACACCGACCGAGTTCTTTCCGATTAATCCGACTATGGTAGGCGATTTCGTCAAGAGTACAGGGCGCTTCTCGAAGCCGGCATGCCGCATACATGGCCGCAGCAATCATTGCATCAATGCTTCGACCTCGGATGAGCCGACGTTCTAATGCACGTCGATACATGACGGCTGCCGTTTCTTTAACAGTACGTGAAACGCCAAGTTGGCTACTAAGCCGATCTAATTCACTCATGGCACTGGCAAGATTGCGTTCGATGCTTGAGTGAACCCGTGACCGACGTTGCCATTTACGAAGCCGATAAATTTCAGCGCGTCGATTGGAGGTTATCTGACGACCAGCAGCGTCACGGTTCCGCCAGTCAATCATGGTGCTTAAATCGTGATCTTGCAGAGCATAATTTACAGGACTTCCAGTTCGTGCACGCTTGTCCCGTTCCTCGGTCGTGAATGCACGCCATTCCGGACCGGAATCAATGGCGTTATCATCTAGGACTAGCCCACAGTTCGCGCACGCGACTTCCCCTCGGCTCGCATCTCGAATCGCATTTTTCTCCCCACAGTCAGGACACGGGCGGGTTTCTTGCGAATCTTGGATTTGCCGATGTTTTTCATGAATCGAGGAATTTTTTTCCATCATACGTTCTTCTCCTAATATAAGGTCAAGGAAGTTTAGGATACATATAGTGTTTTGTATACAATGTCAAGGTGTTTCAAGGTGACCAAGAGGTTCAGAAGGGAACCTGGTGTGGTTGGGTATCTAGCGGGATTGGGTAAATGTCGCCGCGTTGCTCATCGATAACCTTATAAACTCTTCCAATTGTTTTTTAGTTGAACAAGTATTTAAATGTTCGCTTTTTTATTGTATTAACCTTAAGGTCAACCTTGCCAGTAAAAGCACCCTTATGGCGCTCTTATTCTTTGTTAGATTTCAACTTGCAGGTTAAGAACCCGAACCATTTCTTTGTAGCGATTTCGGACAGTGACTTCGGTGACCCGAGCCACGGCTGCAATCTCTCGTTGTGTTCGCCTTTCACCTTCTTGAATCGAAGCAATGTAAAGTGTGGCCGCAGCAAGACCCGTGGGATCTTTGCCTGCAGTAATTCCTTGAGCTTTTGCTTTATCGAGAATGTCAATGGCTCGACGTTGAACTCGACTTGAGAGGTTAAGGGCTTGTGCAAACCGCGGAACAAAGTCGGTGGGTTGGGAGATGGGTACACGCATGTCAAGCTTACGAAGGAGAAGCCGATAGCAGCGACCAAGTTCTTTCCGGTTAATCCGACTGTGATGAGCAATCTCATCAAGTGTGCGAGGGACCTGACGAAGTCGACAGCCGGCATAGACACATGCAGCAATCATTGCTTCAATGCTGCGTCCACGAATTAGGTGTCGTTCAACAGTCCGTCGGTACAGAATCGCGGATGCTTCCTTTACGGGTCGAGGAACGCTAAGCTGGCTAGTGATACGGTCGAGTTCACTCATTGCTCGAGCAAGATTCCGGTCGATACTGGAGTGTACTCGGGTACGGATTTGCCATTTACGAAGCCGATAGATTTGGGCTCGTAGACCTGGCGCAAGTTTGCGGCCGTTTGCATCACGATCTCGCCAATCGATGGTGGTGCTTAAACCTTTATCATGACGTGTATAATCAATTGGGGCACCGGTGCGGGCTCGTGCATCACGTTCTTCGCTAGTAAATGCCCGCCATTCAGGTCCGTGATCCATCATATGAGAATCTAGGACTAGTCCGCAACTTGTGCAGATTACTTCACCACGGACAGGATCGCGAATCACGTCTGAGGTTCCACAGTCGGTACAGTTGACTACTACGGCGTCAGTTTGCTCCCGTTGACGCTGGGAGCGAGTTAATGAATCGTTATGAACAGGATTTGCCATTTGTTTTCTACCAATGCTATTTTGATGCGCAGAGACATAGTCTCTCCTAATATACGGATTGACATCCTACGGGAGGAACTACGAGAGTGATTCGAACCAGACAGTAACTCTCCAATACTCATGAAAAGAATCCATGGGGACGGGGAGAGCGAGAGACGGTATGTGAAATCGAGGAGTAACCCCGCGCAAAGTGACGAAACGTTTTTAAGGTTCCGAGTAGCGTTCGACACTTCTTTCTACTATAAAAATGTTATTCTTTTATACGCTTCTTTCGACTAAACCTTGGAGCGATGATGAACCATAAAACCCCATCAAATCAAAGGTCTAGATTGCCTTTTCACAAGCATTACAGAAGCGTGAGCCGCGAATAATAGTTGCATTACAATGAGGACAGCGTGATTGACCAGCTGGAACTTTTTGACCAGTACCTTTCAAGTGTTTCTTCACTTTCCCTTTTAGTGACGAGATTGCTTTGGCGCTGGGAGAACCACCCTCCGAAGGAGGTGGTGGAGGAGATGCTTCTTCTACTGCGTGTGGAGCCGGCATCGGTGGTGGTGCATCCGGCATGGGTTGTGGAGGTTGACCAACATCAGTTGGGACGGGTGCGACCGCAGGCGCCGCAGGTATCGCAGGCGAAGGCACTTCGATGGTTGGTTCAGGCGCCGAAACCACATACAAGCCCGAATCGCGGGTTACAAACCCAGTAACTCCTGTGAGTAAGAGCCCAATGATGCCAATGAACGCTGATGCGACAAAGAACTCAAGAAAAATAGCTAAGATGGATGACCCACCGGTCATGGTTCGGAGCATTGCTGCTAAATCGGAAAGGACCATCAGAAAAGGAATGTAGAGATTAACAAAAGTTTGGAAGACCGTCCAAGCTTCAATGATTGCATCCAAGTGTAATGGTGGAAACTGGACACCAACAAGAAGGGTGCCACCGATTGCCAAGAACACCATCAACCCAAGATAGATGATGAAGGAAAGTAACAAGAGATGGAGGACCCGAAAGCGCCCAACAACTCCAATTATCAGACAAGCTAAGATGAAACCGAGTGGGATAAACCACATTCGGATATCAACAGGGAGAAGAATAAGTCCTGCAAGAAGAGTGAATAATACTACCGTAATCGTTCCAGCAAGGACGGCTAGAAGACTCCGATCCATTGGAAGCACCAATATCTTGTTTACGAAGATTCTTTATAAGGGAATTGTCAAGCTGTCACGAAAAGGGAAACTTTGGAGAGAATCGAAATGCCTAAATAGGAGAGGAGCGAATGCGCGGGTAATCGATTCGATTGTGTTGGAGGTGCAAGCAGTATGCCGGTCTTAGTTAGTTTTTCACATTGGAACCGTTCCGTCTTCCGAGTAGGCGTAATTGCTACCTCTGAAGATGGGCACTAGTTGAACCCGTTTTTGTGGGATACCATCTGCCAATCCCAACGTCTTAGCAACATGCAATATGAGGCGCTTCTAGCCTGTGACCATATTGTGCTTGATTTTGGGAGCGGTAAAATAGATCCTTAGTGAGTTTGAAAAAAAGTGCCGAATGACCCTGCACCGTACATCAGTAAGCGCAGCATGGCGCACCGTCAAATGAGTAAATTTGACGGGCAACGAGGACGATTGGAAGATTTGCCTGAAATCACATTGTCCTCGGTCCGAGCGGAAGCTATTGCTACCAAACTAGCGACCGAGGTTAGTGGAATAGTGAGTGCCGGAAAAGAAGCCACGGTCTTCTATGCATTCTGGTATGATTTCCCTCTCGCCCTGAAAGTGTATCGTTTCTATGCAACACCGCACGCAAAGACTGGAAAGAGAAAGAAATTGGGTGGTGGAAAGGTCGGTTTCTCTAAAGACATCATGAGCTATTGGGCCGCCCGTGAATTTTGGATTTTGGATCGTGCGTTTCGCGCCGGAGTAAAAGTTCCAACTCCAGCCCGGCATATCGATCATATGTTCACTGCCTTATTCTTAGGAGATAATGGAGTCCCAGCCCCGCTTCTAAAAGATACAACACTCGAATACCCCCAACGAATCTTTGACATGGTCATGAAGGGAATTTTTGCTCTCTATCGGGCATTCATCATTCATGGCGATTTATCAGGATACAACATCCTCCTCCATAAGAATGACCCATGGATTATCGATTTCCCTCAAGCCATTGACTTTGCATCTCGACCAGGACGCCATCGCGTTCTGAAAGAGGGCAAGTCAATCCTACTCCGAGATATCAACAACATTGTCCGATTCTTCCAGCCCTATGGAATTTCCTCTGATCCAGAAAAGCTGTGTGATGAATGCATGGAACAAGTTGACGAACAAGACAGCTTTGATCCGAAACTCCTCGTGCGCTAGCCTGTCGTAACAGCCAGTCGATCAGGGTGCGTGTAAACATTCATTCGCGCCCCCCGTACAAATCCAATCAGTGTCACACCAGCTGCATCAGCTAATTCAATTCCTGATTCCACCGCTGCACTAATCGATGCAACAATTGGAATCCGTGCTACCGCTGCTTTCAAAACCAGGTCACCAGTGAGCCGACCAGAACAAACTAACATCAAGTCAGATAATGTCAGCTTGTGCTGTAACGCCATTCCTATGACGCGATCGACCGCGTTATGTCGGCCCACATCTTCAGCCACTTGCACCAATCCACCACCAATTTCTGCAAGCGCCGCCCCATGGGTTCCACCAGTTTCCTGATAAATGCTCATCTTCTTACTCATGCTCTGGATTGCAGAGTGAACCATGGACGGTGCTACTGTGTGTGAGGTGGTAATTGCAGGAATATCGCACGCACGCCAAGTTCCCAGTGCGCCTTCCTCCGGACCACACAATCCAGTGACGATTCTTGCGGTTGGACGTATTGCATTGAGTTTTTCACGGAAGTCAATTTCATCAACTAAGTGGACTTTGGCTAATCGGTTCCGCACCTTAATCTGGATAACATCGTCAAGAGAGGTTACTAATCGAGAGGTGAATAACAACCCAAGAATTAGGGCTTCATATTCTGTTGGGAGGGTGTGAACCAAGGCAAAATTTTCTTCTCCTTTCGAGTCGAAAAGTAAGATGCGGAGCCCTACTTCACGTGTGACGACATCGGTTCTCCTCTCAGAACCGGCCTCATTAAATCTAAGAATCGAAACAGATTGAGTCATCTTCAATTATTACAACTCCACACAACCGTCGATGAAAGAATACGTCTCACCTTTTTATCTTGTCGACAGCGGAATTGAATAGGTAAGGCTACTCGTTCAATTTCTTACGTTCTAATCAGTTACTGAGGACTTACGGGTTTCATCTTTTTCCAAGTAAAGATGAGAGGAATTAGTACAAGGATGAGGATGGTAGTGTTCAGGATGGCATTGATTACCACGCCAAACCAGAGCGAGATTCCAGTATCTAATAGAAACCAGAATGACACGCTAATTATTACACAATACCAAGCCCAACGCTCCTTTCGCTCAAATGGAAACCATGCAATAAAGAACATGGTGATCCCCCAACCCATCACGGTGGCACCCCATGCCCCATAGACCCATGCTTGAAAAGCTTGAGCCGGGGGTGGAACAGGGTTCGGGCCCCAAAAAACGGGATTAATTTGAGCATTAAAGAAGGCAAAAACAATCGTCGAATTGAGGAGTGCCATGACGGTGCCAAATGCGATGATGAATACACTTACCACGAGTAACCAATAACGCCAGAACCGATAATATGACAAATCCAAAACCTCTTTTGCTTCTATAGGGTGTTAGGGGTTATAAGCTTGAATTCGAAAGACTACCCCTACAGGAGTAACACCACATGAAGATCCTAGCTTTAAACAGTAGTCCCCGCAAAGAACGGGGTGGAACCGCTCTTGTCTTGAATCTATTCTTAGAAGGCTCCAAAGAAGCGGGAGCAGACATTGACCTCATCTACGTCCATGATCTCAAGATAAAGCCCTGTTTGAGTTGTTTTGCTTGCTGGGTAAAGACTCCAGGAGTATGTGTTCAAAAGGATGACATGGAAGAAATCCTGGAGAAAAGACGCAAAGCCGATGGCTTGATACTCGCAACTCCCGTTTTCGTTGATGGCATGACGAGTACTCTGAAAGCTGTGTTGGACCGATCCATTCCACTGGTGCAACCTTTCTTTGAAATCCGCAATGATCACTGCCGCCATCCCCCCTTAGAAAATCGAGAACCTGTTAAGGTGGCCTTGGTCTCAGTATCAGGTTTCACCGAACTAGATAACTTCGATCCTTTGGTGAAGCACGTGAAAGCAGTTTGTAAAAACCTAAATGGGGATTTCGGGGGGACCGTTCTTCGTCCTTTGGGTGCTCAACTGCAAATACTCAAACAAATGGGATTGCCTATGGATGATGTTTTCGAGGCCATTAAACAGGCAGGGAAGGAATTTGTTGAGAGGGGTAAAATCAGAGAGACAACTGAGGAAACAATAAGTCGAGAAATTGTCCCTCGAAGCGAATACGTCAAAGCGATCAATGCTAGTTTTCAACGATCAATTGATGCTAACAAATAAACCGTCAATTCGTAGGTTCGTTTCAATTTTTATTGATTCCCACTCTTCCGTCGCAATCGCGGGAATAGGCGTCCAGTGTGATTCATGTATTCGCGATATTCATCACCGAATTGTTCAATCAACATTTCTTCTTCGATACGTATCCGAGACACCGTGAGAATTAGACCAAGAAGAATGATAACCAGGAGAATAATGTTTAGGCAGATGAGGAACAATCCCAGATTAAAGATGAAATAGACCAAGTACATCGGATGACGAATATACTTGTAGGGACCACTTGTTACTAGGGTATGTTCTTTTTTGATTTCCAAGGTTCCAGAGACTTGTCGATCTAAATGAATACCCACCCAAGTAATTCCTAAGATCATAGTAATACAGATACCAACACCAATCCATTGAATCCAAAATTGATTAACAAAAATAAACTGGGTAATCGGTGGTATCAGGAATCGGAACAGACTCCAGATTACAATGAAACCAACCATTGCATAGACCAAGACGATTCGAAGTACTACCAACCATTTACTCTCATATTTGACTTGGTCAGCCCAGCGTTCCTTGCGAGTTTGCTTCGGACCCGGAGATCGGGCTTTTCGTCCATAGTATCCGCGAACCCCCATGAAAACAATGAAGAGAGGCAGTACCGCAAAATGAAAGAATAGCTCCTCAAACATAACACTCGTAACCTCCCAACTACGAAGTTTCTCTTAACGCAAGCTTATAAGGTGTAACACATGCGCCACCAGACCTCACTGACTAGTAGTTCCAACGATACAGAAAATCACTTAAAGACTTCAACGACAAAGCTCAACTGCAATTGAGGTTCAGGATGGAGCCCTATGAAGCGTAAACCAATACGAGCCTACCGCGGTACCCAACTCCATTGTAAGAACTGGCAAATCGAAGCCATCCTTCGCATGCTCCAAAATAACTTGGATCCTGATGTGGCGAACGATTGGCAGAAACTCATCGTGTATGGAGGAACCGGTCAGGCCGCCAGGAACTGGGAGTGTTTTGACAAAATCGTTGAAACACTACTCGCATTAGAACCCGACGAAACCATGCTGATTCAATCAGGAAAACCCGTCGCTGTCTTTAAGACTCATACAGATGCTCCACGTGCCTTAATCGCGAATTCGTTGATTGTCCCATTTTGGGCCACAGAAGAAAACTTCCATTATCTGTACAAGAAAGGGCTGACGATGTTTGGTCAAATGACCGCAGGCTCGTGGATTTACATTGCCACTCAAGGAATTCTCCAAGGTACTTTCGAAACCTTCGCTGCGGTCGCCGATCGCCATTTTGGTGGCACTTTGAAAGGGAAGTTAACGCTCACCGGTGGAGTTGGTGCAATGGGTGGTGCACAACCATTAGCAGTCACCTTCAATGAAGGTGTGGTGATTGCGGTCGACGTTGATGAAGCGGCTATTGAGAAGCGTATGCGAGCAGGTTACTGCGAATTGAAAACCGATAGTCTAGATGAAGCTTTATCCCTGGCTGATGAAGCTTTACAAAAACAGATTCCGCGTTCTATCGGGCTAGTCGGGAACACTGCTGATACACATCCGGAAATCGTCAAACGAGGAATCAACGTCGATGTGGTAACCGACCAAACATCTGCTCATGATCCATTGACAGGATACTATCCATCGGGATACAGCAAGGAGGAAGCCGACCAACTTCGGGAAACTGATCCTGATGATTATATTCGCCATTCGAAAGAGTCGATGCTCCACCATGTAAAAGCAATTCTTCAACTACAAGACCGCGGTACCATCGCGTTTGATTACGGGAACAACCTTCGACAACACACCAAAACAATTTCCTGGAATGAAAAAGAAAAACGATGGAAATATCCAGGGTTTATTGAAGCGTACGTCCGCCCCCTATTCTGTGAAGGACGTGGACCTTTTCGATGGGTTGCCTTATCCGGCGAACCAGAGGACATTTATCGTACTGACGATTTGGTCCTTGAACTCTTCCCAGAAAACTATATCCTGAAACGCTGGATCAAGCTTGCCCATGAAAAGGTGCAATTTGAAGGATTACCTGCACGTGTCTGTTGGCTAGGATATGGCGAACGAGCAAAGTTTGGCAAAGCCCTCAATGACTTGGTTGCAAAAGGCGAACTTAAAGCACCAATTGTGATTGGCCGCGACCATCTCGATGCAGGGTCGGTTGCTTCCCCCAATCGAGAAACCGAAGACATGCGTGATGGAAGCGATGCCATCGCCGATTGGCCCGTCTTGAATGTCCTCATCAACGCAGTGGCAGGAGCCACGTGGGTTTCATTACACCAAGGTGGTGGCGTGGGAATTCCGTATGCCATCTCAGCAGGTCAAGTCTCCGTCGCAGATGGGACATATGAAGCCGAACAACGACTGCTCCGTGTCTTAACCACTGATCCTGGTATGGGTGTGGTCCGACATGTTGATGCAGGGTACACAGATGCCATAAAGTTCGCAAAACAAACAAAAATCAAAATCCCCTTTCTCAAGAAGTAACCGATGGTGAAAGATGTTGAAACAAATTGTAGAATGCGTTCCGAATTTCAGTGTCGGCGATGACG
>JAEOSV010000195.1 GCA_016840185.1 Candidatus Hermodarchaeota archaeon
AAACGATAAGATCCGCGTTGCGAATTCCCCCCAAAATTTGGCGCCCAATACTGCTATCTATTGCTCCTTCGAACAGTGCCGGCATTTCAATAATCTGGATATCTGCTCCCCCGTATTTCAGAACCCCCGGTTCAGGTAGCTGAGTCGTAAACTCATATTCCCCAACCTTTGCCTTGGCTCCTGTTAATCGATTTAGGAGGGTACTTTTTCCAGTACTTGTTATCCCTACCAGTACAACCTGGCCTGCCCCCTCCTTAGCAAGGGAATAACTAGGTCCTCCCGTGGCCATTTTCTTGCGTGCTCGCCGTTCTTCTTGTTCCTGGCGCAACACTGTCAAGCGATGGCGGTAAAGTGCCACCATTTTCTCAGAAGATTTGTGTTTTGGAATGAGGGAAATGAACTTTCCGAGCTTTTCTATTCGTTCCTCAAGTCCTGATGCCTCTTCGTAGGCACGTTGGGCGGCCTGTGCTTCAGCGGTCAAATTAACAGGCATGGAGCTCCACACAATCCATTCAGTATTGACTGATTCTAAAATTTTGTTAATAACGGTGTCTATCGTGGGGTTTTTGCTTCAAAAAGTAATAATCGCTCAAAGAAAAATGCTCGCTTCTCCTTCACAGTAACCTTGCGAAATTGTCGCTCAAGCTGAAGCTGGATATGTTCAGGTTCCGAGAGGGAAGATTGAATCAATAACAGACGCCCATCTGCCTGGAGATGGGAATTGCATTGCTCTAGAAATCTTTCAGTGACTTCATATCCTCGGTTACCACCCGACCACGCGGGATCGAACGCAGGATCTTCCTTGGTACCAGGTAGATAAGGCGGATTAAAGACTAACAATGAAAATTGCTCATCAGAGCGAATTGGCTCAAAGAGATCTCCCTGACGGATTTCCACACGGGCTTTACATTTGTGCAAAGAGACGTTTTTCTGTGCATTGTGAACCGCAACTTCCGATTGGTCTGTCGCAATAACCTGCGCTCCTGCTTTTGCAGCTACAATAGCTACGAGACCACACCCAGTTCCCAATTCAAGCACAGTCTCACCAGAAGTAATATCGAGATTCGCACAGAGCATGAAAGTATCATCAGCTGGTTCATAGACTCCGTCGTCTACGACAACCCAGACATCTTCAAAGAATGCTGCCGATGGGCTCATTGGTGCCGTTCCTCGAAGATTATATTTGAAATCTCAGCTATCTGTTCAGGCGTCAGGTCTTCCACTCGTTGATCTAACCAATCAATTTTCTCTTGGATTTGTAGGTACTCTTCCTTACCCACGAAATCTCTAAGTGGTGTTCGTATCTTTTTCCTTCGTTGGTTAAAGAGAGCCAAAACGACGTCTCCAAAGAGTTCCGAATCTTTCACTTGAAATGTTGGTTGTGGCTTTCGGATAATTCGAACCAATGCGGATGATACAGCAGGAGGAGGGTAGAAGGCTTCGGGATTAACGATTTCTAATAATTCCACTTTTGCATGGTACGCTGCCATCACCGTTAATCTTCCGTACTGCTTCGTTCCTGGTCGAGCCGTGAGCCGTTCTGCAAACTCTTTTTGAAGCATAACAACAGCCTTTGGGATTGTTGATTGGAACAACTTGAAAAGTACGGGGGAAGAAATTGTGTATGGGAGATTGGCTACGAGTTGATCACATTGAGGCCAATTGATTTTTGTTGCATCCCCATGAATTAATTGGATCCGATTATTCGTTTCCAGTTCTTCTGAAAGAATCTGATGGAGTTTTGTGTCCTTCTCAATGGAGTAAACTTGTTGCACCTGTTCAGCTAACGCCTGTGTTAAAACTCCGGTTCCCGTGCCAATTTCGAGGATTCGATCATTCACCGTTAGATTAGCATATTCGATGATCCGCTTGAGAACTTCTTCGTTTACGAGGAAATGTTGTCCTAATTGTTTAGAAACCCGGACATCATGTCTTTTGAGCCATTGTGTAATCCGGGCGAGAAGAGTCCCCGGGGTCATTTTACGGGCTCCGTTTAACTCCGATCTTGTTCCTTTTCAGCAACCGGCTTACGAGTGAAAAGATTGTACTTATCCTCTCCACCCAATTCTATGAGAATTCGCTTAACGATAATCTCTTTTGGAGCACGAATTTGTGTTCTTTCGGCAACATCTTGAAAACTCGTGAAGGGTGCTTTTCGGCGTTCTTCAAGGATGTCCCACATGAGTTTCTTCCCAATTCCAGGTAGAAGTTCTAGACTATGCATTCTTGTTGTTAGAGGTCGGGCGTTATTAAAAAAGTCCACAAATCGGGGTTCCGTTTTTTCAACGAGTTTTTCAATGACAAAGGGTAATTCACTTCGAGCGGTTGCGGTTAATACATCGAAGGTAATTCGTCGTTTAACATGATCGATTTTATCTCGTCGGTCGCGTCCGATGAAGATGGATTCTTGGGGGTTGAATCGTGCTCCTTTTCTTGGGACTAATTCGAGAAGGGTGAAATAAGTATCTCCGACAGCTTGGACAATGGGATCCTTTTTGAAAATTGGTCGGGTGTCCTCTGGGTACCCACGCGGCAGATGGTCTAAAACGTATGCGTATTCTTCAAACTTCTTCGTGGGTGGACGTGCACTCATATTTTACCCTCATGAAAGTAGTTTACAGAAGGTGCAGCGGGTTTATCTCTCTTCCCGTTTTTCTGCACAGTGTTACTTCTTTTTCTTTGATGCCTCCTTCTTCATCGACGATACAAGAAGCTCTAAAATATCTGATACTTCGTCGGGAGTATAAGTACGAGGAGATCTAGCAAGAAAAGATGCAAGTTCATCTGCAGTTGAGGGAGTAATATCTACGAGCTGGATGGCTAAGTTTTCTTCCATCTCATATTTTTTCACGAGCTTTTTGACCAATGATTTAGTAGTTCGAGCGGGTAAAGATGAAAACTTCACCGTATGATCTAAGGTTACACGTTGAATGTAACTAAGCTCCGCTTTCTTTCCACGTTTGATAAGGGTAGCCTTGACTTCTGCAAGAGTGAGTGGTTTTGATTCAATGATTTCTTTGGCCATTTTTGCTCCCCTTCTGGTTATTTTGATTCGGTTCCAATGGGTCGGAGATGTTCTGGTCGAATGATGAGCAGTTTCGTCTTTTTACCCAGTGTGGTTTCAACTTCATAAGCTCGACCACGACGACCCTGGATGACACCTGCACGACCGTGATAGCGTTTATGGGGTTGACCACCATGGATTGCAGGGTCAATTACGATGTCAACGCGGTCACCTTCGGTGTAGGTATGAAGAAGTTTGCCTAAGCTAGGCATGCCACGTTGGCGAACTTTTTTAGTCATCATTTTACGGCTACCGACACGGTATCCGTGAGAGCGTTTTACCATGGTAATTTTTCCTCCACGACTGCTACATCAATTACATCTAGCTGTGTACACACAGCTGGTGTGCCCAAGATTTCTGTGATACTTGGTACAGTGCGTCCCTCATCGCCCGATATAAATTCTTTGACATAGAGTCCACCTTGACAGTGGATGGTCAATTCGAGGGTTTCGGGGTCAATAGGAACAACTTCTAAAGCTTCGACGCGCTTTTTCCGTACACGATCTGACCGACGGTGACTCACCCGTTGAGGTGTCCGTTGGTTCACCTGCAGAGGCACTGGGAGCTCCTGAAGGGCTTTCAGCGTATCTTGGGGGATGGGCGCCTCAACATGCACAATCGCCTTATAAACCTTTTTGGATGAAGTGGCTGTACTTTTCAAGCGTTTCACCACTTCTTTATTGGCAAAACGCAGATTACCCACCTTCACCTTGTCGTCAGTTGATTTGTTAATAGAGCTCTCAACTTTTTCCAAGGGAATTACTCGCTTCCGTGGATTGAGAACCTCAATCACAAAGGGCCGACCAGAACCCAACATCAACGCATCAATGTCTTCGCGTCCTGCTCCATGAAACTTGACATCTGTTCCTCCAGTGAATTTCAGAATGCTTGGGGCAATAAGCTCTTCCACCGATTCGGCATACATTTTCCCAGTCTGTTTACACCGGGTACAACCTTTTCCTCTACATTCTCGACAAGGCCAACGAGTCTGTGGGATTCCGCGGACAAGTTTTTGATAACGTCCGTACAGGAACATTGAATGAACCTCAAGTTCAACATCGTACTCTGGAATCCGCGTTACTGCTACGATATCTGGTGTGTCAAAATCGACCACTAAACCTAGTTTCGCCGTAACCAGTTTCCCAATCTCCCTGTTCAGTTCGGCCTTGATGGGTTCGCCGGTATCAATTTGGAGTTCACTTCGCAATTGTTCTTCCTTTTCAATAATCGTTGGATCGACTCTCGTACCAATTAGAATGGAGGATACTTCCCAACCTTTCAGTGCTTTGATGACTGCTCGGTAAGGTTTGTGAAGCTGATCCATTACACCCCCACAAATATCGCACTTCTGGCTGGGTTTGAAATCGGTAATCCCCTCTTTTTTCAAGAACTCTATTGCTGGTTGAAATTTCCCATTTTCTGCAAGACGCCGAATGAGTGTAATACCTCGTTTGGGATTACTGCGGTAGACTTCGGTTCCGGCCATTAACAGAAGAGTCTTTAACGCATTTCCCCGGTCTTTGTTTGTGAGCCCATACCCTCGCATAGCAAATTGTCTACCTAAACACCAGTCATCGACAGTGTAATGACGAAGAATCTTCTGTGCACTTCTAATCATAGTTCCCAAGGTCATTAAGCCAACGTCAAATACGCTACTTGTCAGTCTTTCTGCAACACTATCTACAAAGTATCTAAAGCATGAACTACTTCAAGGATGGCGACATCTCGGGGGAGTTTTAAAGCATATTGCGCCAAGTTAGAAGCGCTTACACCGCTCATATCCCACCTATCAAAAAGTGGACAAAACATCACGATATTAGAGTACTTCTCCATCATCTGGGTCCATGTTGGCTTATCGTCTGGGATTAGAAGGAGCTTCTCTTCATTGAGTGAAGCAACAAGGGCATCTCGAACTGGTATTTCTGAGATGGTGACTCCATGGGGGACCTTAGTTTTAGTCCGTCCTCGGGAGGCTTGAGCCCGTAAGATGATATGTAAGATGGATCGTTCGTCCGTGCCCATATAACGGATTGTAGTGGGGTCAAGCATAAGCGAGTAGGGGTCCTGATAACCAAATCCAATGGTTATTCGAACCCAGTCACGAAGGGCGTGGGACACACAGAATCCTGATCTAATACAATGGGCGATATCAACATAGGGTTGAGTAATGAGTCCAATATCGAGTTCGGTTTTTGTAAGTTCGGTATCAGCTGGTGAGTCAAGAAAAATGTGCAAACGAGGCAACTAACGACCGCCTCGAGGAAGTTTTTGATCCCCCATCATACCTTCCATACCTGGAATACGGAGTCCGCCTCGACGTTTTCGAATCGACTTAATTAATTTACGGGATTGCTGGTATTGTTTCAGCAGGTCTTTTACATCCTTAGGCTGTGTTCCGGAACCTCGGGCAATGCGTGATGTACGCGAACTTTTGATAATTTTCGGGTTTTCTAATTCTTCATCTGTCATTGACTTCATAATGACTTTCCATTTTTCCAAATTATCTGCTGCAACTTCTTTCATCTCATCTGGTACTTTGTAGCCTAAGCCCAGCATGCTGAGGATTTTTCCAATCGAACCCACATTGCCCATGGCATCCATTTGCGCCATCATATCTTTTAGCGTAAATTTGCCTGAAAGGAGCGCTTTTGCCAAATCGCGGTCTGGCATCGCCTCTGCTTCTTGTACCTTCTTCAGAAGCGATTCAAAATCCGCCATTCCGAGGAGCTGACCAACAAACTTGGTAGGTTCGAATTTCTCAATATCGTTGACCTTTTCACCAGTTCCAATGTACTTAATTGGGGCACCAGTTGCCGCTACTGCAGAAAGTGCACCGCCCCCACGAGCTGATCCATCTAGCTTTGTTACAATAATTGAGCCGATGGGTGTTGCTGTGTTGAAGGCTTCAGCCTGGGTTGAAGCTTGCTGACCCAAAGTCCCATCAACCACAAGGATGATTTCCGTGGGTTTGAGCGACTTGGCGATTTCCTTCATTTCCTTTATGAGGCCTTTCTCCTCTTTGTGTCGACCAGCGGTATCAACTAAGATGACCTCAGCTTTTTCAGATTTGTAGTGTTTTACACCTTTTTTCGCAATCCTGAGTGAATCCTTTTCCTTCGGGTCCCCAAAACAGGGTACGTCAGCACGTTCTGAAAGCTGTTTTAGCTGGTCATAAGCTCCTGGGCGAAATGTATCTGCTGCAACTACTCCGACGCTATGCCCTTCTTTCTTGAGCAGCTTAGCTAATTTGACGATGTTTGTGGTTTTTCCGCTTCCTTGAATACCAACAACAAGGTAGACGTTGGATACGTTGGGTTTCAAGGTGAGGGGTACAACTTTTTGTCCAAGGATTTCAGTGAGTTCTTCATAAACGACCTTGACCACATACTCTCGTCGTGAAACTCCAGGTGCGATCTCATCTTTCAATGCGCGTTTTTCGATACGTTTTGTTAAATCCATCACTAAGTGGACATTTACATCAGCTTGGAGCAGAGCTCGCTGAAGATCCTTTGCTAGCTCCTTCACAGCCTTCTCATCGACAACTGAAGAACGTAAAAGCTTCTGAACTGCTTGGTGAAGCGATGAACCTAATTTTCCAAGGACCATAGTGTTTTCCTACTCTATTCGAATACTGAGCGAAAAACTCAACACGCCATATTAACTTTTTGTCGAGATTTCTTTGTATTTCAAAGCGTAATTATTTCGACTTAATAGTTATCCACACCCCCCCCAGACTAAAAACTTTCGATAGCCCTTCTATCCGTAGCATGACTACGATGCTACTAACCCGAAAGATTCGCATAACTCCCACGACTGCCCAAACCCAAGTTTTGTGGGCTTTATCCGAAAAATGCCGACTTCTGTATAACTTCGCCTTAGCTGAACGACGCAGCCAGTGGACAACAAATCGCACGAAACCAGCGACCGAGCGCACCCACATCACATACATACAACAACAAAATACCCTACCAACTCTCAAATCCCAGTATCCCGAATACACTTGGGTCTATTCTAAGGTCTTGCAAATGACTCTTCGCCGACTAGATGCTGACTACAAGTCCTTCTTTGCCCGCTGGAAAAACGGTGACACCAAAGCCCGGCCTCCCCGCTTCAAAGGCAAACACTACTTTACCACCCTATGCTACAATCAATCCGGATTTACCCTAGACGTCGAACACCAACTGATTCGCTTCTCCCACCGCCACCCCTCAGGCGTTAAACTGGAATTTTCATTGCCCTGGTTACCACCACTGAACGATAAGGTCAAACAAGTTGAACTCTTTCAGGATCGACGACGGCGGTGGTTCGTTTCCATCATCTTCGAGGTTACAGTTCCTCCATATGTTGATAATGGTCGGTATCAGGCTATCGACTTGGGCATAATCAATTTGGTTACGGCGGTGAACCTGCAAGGAAAGTTTGTCCATATCCGAAATCGCCGCCCTGGCTTGTATTGGAAGGACAAACTTCGGGAGGTGCAATCTCGCCGTGATCATTGTCGGAAGTACAGTAAGAAGTGGTTCTTCTATCAGCGGAAATGGTTGAAGATGCGACGAAAGCTCACCAATCAGTTGCGGGATTTCCAGCATAAAATTTCCAAGGTGGTGGTTACAAATACCCGGGCCAATACAATCATCGTCGGTGATCTCGCAGTAAAGCGCATGGCGCGGAAAAAGCGAACATTGGGTTGTAGACGGCAGAATAAGGCTAACCGGACGTTGAATCATTCGATGCAGAGCACAGGTTTCTTGGGGCGGTTTGTCAAATTCTTAACCTACAAAGCAAAAGAAGTAGGGAAGAGCGTGATAAGAATTGACGAGTCTCAGACCACTAAGACCTGTTGTGTGTGCGGAAGGGTTCGGGTGCGACGGTTATCGGAGCGTGTTATCCAGTGCAATTGTGGAACCCCCTTTGACCGCGATCAGAACGCGGCGGTCAATATCATGGTGCGGTTCCTATCGCAGCAACCCCCTGTGAACGGGGAGCCATTACAAGCATTCTTGTGTGGCTTGCATCGACACACAGCCCTACCCGTGATACCTCAGGTAGTGGACTCGATGGGAATCCCTGCATTAATGCAGGAATAGTTCACCTCTTTCTAAACTGATTCAATATCTTCTAAAACGGCACCAATTATTAGCGGAAAGAGGGCGGTTGCGTCACCAATAACGGTTTCAAACTTGGCTTCTGCCTTTACCTTG
>JAEOSV010000196.1 GCA_016840185.1 Candidatus Hermodarchaeota archaeon
ATGGCGGTCAGGTAGTAAATGCTTTCCAAAGAATGATGGGAGTAGAGATACCAACCAACATTATTCTTGACATCAGCGAGTTTGGCTACGGAGTGACAATTAAACAAATCCTCGAAAGTGTTCGAGGTCAATTAATTACTGGGGAAGAGCTTGTTGATCGTGAGGTGTTGGGATATCTAATTGTTGACACCGCGGAGGCTTTAGATGTCCTTTCAAGCACGGGGTTTTTCAAACTCTTTGAGGCTACTGAAGATCGTGCGCTTGTTTTGGTTAATGTGTCAACGGGTCGGGCTCCACTTATTGCCATGAAAGGGGAGATTAAACCAAGTCTTTTTGTACTACATGGTGTAGAACAAATCGATTATCTGGCAGTTGAACTTGCCAAACGAGAAGAAGTTCCCCTGGCATTATCCCGTATGGAATCAGTTGGGGGAATGGTACGACGACTACATACTCTTCGAAAGCATACCGTTAATGAAAAACAGTGAGGTTCTTTGGAATGACAGATAAAATTGCAATAATCGGTGACACTGACACAGTTGTAGGCTTCCGCCTTGCTGGTGTTCTGAATTCAGAAATTCCTCCTGATGCTTCTGCATCACGTCAAGCATTACGGGATTTTTCCAATAATTCGAACATATCAATTATCATCATCACAGAACCGTTGGCTGAAGAAATCCGAGATACAATAGAAGAACTATCGGAACGCCCGTATCCGGTCATTGTCGAAATTCCAGACAAAAGTGGTCGTCTCGAAGGGAAAGAGAGCCCCGTTCGCCGATTAGTGAAACGTGCAATCGGTGTGGAGCTTGAAGGATTTTGAAACTCCCAACTACCAGAAGAATTTTAACAACAGAACATAGCTGATAGAGAACCGGACAGCGAATTGTCAGAAAGGCGGCTGATTATGACTACTCGAATAGGAAGTATTCAACGAATAGCAGGTCCTCTTATCGAAGCAGATGGGCTCCTTGGAGTAACGATGTTTGAAGTTTGTAGAGTGGGAGGCGAAGAGCTAATTGGTGAAGTCAACCGCATTGTGGGTGACCGTGCCTATATTCAGGTCTATGAAGAAACCTCCGGATTAAAACCAGGTGAAAAAGTCGTTGCTACGGGAACTTCACTTGATGTGGAACTTGGTCCTGGTTTAGTAGGATCCATTTTTGATGGAATTCAACGCCCCCTCCCTAGTATTAAGGAGCAGGTTGGCGATTTCATTACTAGAGGAGTAACAGCAGACCCTCTTCCTCGCGATAAGAAATGGACCTTTACACCTACAGTTGAGAAGGGTGCTACTGTCTCTCAGGGAGATGTGCTTGGAACGGTTCAGGAAACAAGCGTGTTCTTACACAAAATCCTTGTTCCCCCTGGAATCGAAGGTAAAGTGAGCAGTATAGTCGGAGAAGGCGATTATACAATTCAAGAAGTCATAGCACAAGTCCAAACCAGTACAGGCAAAGAAGACCTAAAACTCACCCAACGATGGCCGGTCCGAATCGGACGCCCCTATAAAACCAAAATTGGTACCGAAGTCCCTCTTTATACAGGACAGCGGGTAATCGACACGTTCTTTCCCGTCGCTAAGGGCGGCACCGGAGCAATCCCAGGAGGTTTCGGCACCGGAAAAACTGTAACCCTTCACCAACTGGCAAAATGGGCCGATGCTGAAATTATTGTCTACGTCGGATGTGGTGAGCGAGGAAATGAAATGACTGAAGTTCTTGAAGACTTTCCCAAGCTCAAGGACCCTAAGAGTGGTAAATCCTTGATGGAAAGAACCCTCCTCGTTGCCAATACAAGCAATATGCCCGTTGCCGCACGTGAAGCCTCAATTTACACTGGAATCACGCTTGCTGAATATTTCCGAGATCAAGGTTATAATGTGGCTTTGATGGCTGATAGTACCTCTCGTTGGGCAGAAGCACTCCGAGAGATTTCAGGACGATTAGAAGAGATGCCCGGTGAAGAAGGATATCCTGCCTATCTGGGTAGTCGGCTAGCTGATTTTTATGAAAGAGCAGGGCGCGTCCAAACGCTAGGAACAGATTATCGGGTAGGCAGTGTTACTGTTACTGGAGCTGTCTCTCCAGCTGGTGGTGACTTTTCTGAACCAGTAACCCAGTCCACCTTACGAATCACCAAGGTATTTTGGGCACTTGACAAAGACATGGCTTCACGCCGATTTTTCCCCGCAATCAATTATCTGCAAAGTTATTCCTTATACAAAGACGAATTGGTACCCTGGTATTCAGACAACATGGGAACCGACTGGCCAGAACTTACTGAAGAATCGCTTTCCATCTTGCAACGTGATAAAGAACTTCGTGAAATTGTACAACTCGTGGGACCTGATGCACTACCAGAGCGTGAACGGGCAATCTTAGAAGCAGCTCGAATGGTCAAAGAAGATTATCTTATGCAGTCTGCCCTTCATCCTATCGATACCTATTGTCCGAAGTCGAAGAGTTACTGGATGTTGAAAATCATCATGAACTTTTGGCAACGGATGCGTCAGGCGATTGATGAAGGCATTCCTCTTCGACGTATTATTGCGCTTCCAGTTGTTGGAAAGATTGCTCGAATGAAGGTCCAACCTCATGAAGACCAAAAAATCATGCAACAATACTTCAAAGACCTTGAAAGTGAAATCAACAGCGAATTTATCTCCATTGAGGCAAATTAGTTATCCTATCAAGACCAGATTATAGCCAGTTGAGTCCCATTCCTCTACTTGGGGATAGGCGTATCGCAATGATAGATGAAACCCGAAAAGCAACGCAATGGGGAAAAAGCAAAACCCTTGTAGTGAGTCTACCTCGTCGTTGGATTAAGAAATTCGGGATAGAACCAGATTCGCAACTTCACATTCAGGAAGATCCAGATGGCTCGTTACGCATCACTCCGTTACATATGAAGGAATCACCTTCGGAAAAAGTTGCAATAGTCCGTCTTTTGGAACAGGATGAGTTGACACTTACAACAATTCTTGAAACCTACTATGTCGTTGGTTATGACCAACTAACAATTGAAAGTAGCCGCAGATTAAATGAGTCCGTCCGAAAGACTGTAACAAAGATTGTAAACCAGCTTCCTGGATTTGAAATCCTTGAAAGTACGAATCGTCGAATAGTTATCAAGGGAGTTAGTGTGATTCGAGGACAAGATATCATTGAGTTTGTGAAGATGAGTGGTAGAGCCACAATTGAGTGTGTCATGACCCTCATTACGGGATTACGGGCAGGTGCTGATGAAACTGAACGCGTCGCTAATGAACTTATTTCTGAAGCCTGGCGCCATCGTGGAAATTATCTGAGAGCCCAACGTGAATTAAGAAAGGCTATGAGTATTCGTCCACCTGGGTTCAAACTTGAAATGGCGGATATCTTTGATACGTCATACTTCATTCTTCAGTTGAGTAGTATTCATGAAAATATTCATCATATCGCAGAAGCGTTGACTCGCCGTCAACCACCGGATGATCAAAATCAACTGGCGGTTGCAGCATTAACGAAAGTGCATGATAATCTAAAGAAAGCCATTTCAGCTTTTCTTCAGCGAAACCAGGAAATGGTGCGTCAAGTCCTTGGGGAAATTCCACTTCTCCGACAATGGAAACGGCAAACGGAAACAATTGTGGATGTCATGCGAGATTCCGTAATAACACAAATTATTTTGGATCGAATGGAAGAAATGTTGGCTTATAACAGTGGTATTGCAAAAACAGCATTACTATTAAAGACCTAATTTTATTTTCTCGTCTCAAAGCAATGCTTAAAAGTTGCACAAGCCTAGTGACCGAAGCCCGACATCCTTCGCCGTTAGGATGGTCGAAAGGGCGAGGTTGTAAAAATGACCGATCGACAAGCTACCTCATTGAAGCCCACCTATCAAACAGTTTCTACCGTTACAGGACCCCTGCTAATTCTCGATGAAGTAAAAGATGTCGCCTATAACGAGCTAGTCGAAGTCACCGCTCCAGATGGTTCCCTTCGTAGAGGAACTGTATTAGAAGCGATGCGCGGACGGGCTATTGTACAGGTTTTCGAAGGAACGCGAGGACTGGATACCAAATCCACACGGGTTCGTCTAACAGGTGAAACGATGAAAACTGCTGTTACAATCGACTTACTTGGTCGTGTTCTCAATGGATCAGGAACACCAATTGACCAAGGACCACCCATTGTTCCCGATGATGAATTAGACCTCAATGGTGCACCGATGAACCCAGATGCACGACAATACCCCCGTGAATTTATTCAAACAGGATTAAGTGTGATCGATGGACTCAATACCCTTGTCAGGGGTCAAAAACTACCCATTTTCAGTGGATCTGGACTTCCCCACGACCGCGTTGCAGCACAAATTACACGTCAAGCTAAAATCCCCGGAAAAGAAGAAAAGTTCGCAGTAATTCTTTGCGCAATTGGAATCACTGCTGAAACGGCACAATTCTATATGAAAAATCTCGAAGAAACAGGAGCGTTAGCTACCAGTGTCCTCGTTTTGAACCTCGCTGATGACCCACCCATTGAACGTATTATCACACCCCGAACTGCTCTCACTATCGCTGAGTACCTTGCTTTTGAACAGAATATGCATGTTCTCGTAATTCTCACAGACATGCTCAATTATGCTAATGCCTTACGTGAAATTTCAGCAGCTCGAGAAGAAGTGCCTGGTCGTCGTGGATACCCCGGATACCTTTACACTGACCTTTCGTCCATTTATGAACGGGCAGGGCGTATTATCGGACGAAACGGTACCATCACCCAGATGCCCATTCTCACCATGCCTGGTGATGATATCACCCATCCAGTGGCAGACCTGACTGGGTATATTACTGAAGGACAACTCATTACGAGTCGATCCCTTCACAACAAAGGAATCTACCCACCTATTGATCCAGCTCCTAGCCTAAGCCGTTTAATGAAAGAAGGAATCGGTGAAGGGCACACTCGAGCAGATCATAATGAAGTCCAAGCCCAGCTCTACTATGCAGCAAGTGAAGGTTCTGACCTCCGCGACCTTGTAGCCGTCGTCGGTGAAGGCGCCCTTTCTGACCGGGATCAGGTATATCTAAGCTTCATCCAAACCTTTGAACAACAATTTCTCAACCAAGGTGAATTTGAGGAACGCACCATTGAACAAACTCTTGACCTCGGCTGGGAAATGCTTTCACGATTCCCTGAGCGCGAACTCAAACGAATCGACCCCGAAACCATCGATAAGGCGAAAAATCAACAGCTTTACCGCTATTCACCCTCAGCAAGCGAATCCAACTAATTTCCTTCCTAATCAAACACCTTCGAAATCTATTTTCGGATACTATTTCTTTTCAAAAAGGCCCAAAAACCCAACAGAGCCAGTATTGCTCAGGAATCCATGATTATCACCAAAATTGTTTTAGGTCGATTTGATACTTCATCACTCTAGAACCGGCGGCTTTGATCTAGTGGTTATGATCCAGGCCTCCCACGCCTGAGACCCGGGTTCGAAAGTATGACAAGATGCTTTGTTACCGAAAATCCCGGAAGCCGCACCATTTCTTATTTTCCGAACGAATAAAAAGCCAAGAGACCAAGAGGAAGGAAGGAGAATGGCAGTGACGACCTGACCCTTTAGACCTATAGTTTACTATTAGGAATGACAAGGATCTTGAGTGCTGAGCCGTTCTCCGCCCCTTTTTCAATTTTAGTATTTTACATTTTTGCTGTATTGTTCGAAAATTGCCATGTATAAGCATTCTTGCTTTGAAATGGTCAAATCTTTCGGATTAATAATTTTTTTTGTGAAGTGTACCGGTGCTCCGCGAATGACTACGAATGGTATCTGTTCATTAGATTCTCCCATCAGAACTTGAGCTGCGGATGCCAGATTATCAGCGACTGCTGACCGAGTGATGCGGAGTGATCGACCAAAAAGATCCGGATAACCTCGAAAATCTTTGATGGGTTCAATCCCTGCGACTGCAACTGCGAGTCCAACAGTTCCAAGTCGGAGAGGTTGGGTGCGACTATCAGCAATTATAATCCCAAGTTCCTTTCCAGTTTCTGCTTCTAGCTCAGTTTTGATGTGTCTAGCAAATTTAGTTGGGTTCGAAGGTAGGAGGACCACATGTCCAAGAGGGGCATTGGATCGGTCAATACCGGCGTTAGCCATGAGTGTGTTATCCTTTATGGTGAGGAGCACATGTGGTACTCCACCTAGAATCTCGTCGGCTTCATCAATGATAATCTGGGCAAGTGGGGCTTCTAAAGCATATTGTTCTGAGAGCTCTTGAGCATGAGGAGTGACATCGATTGTACTTAGTTTCCGAATCCGATTTTGGGAGGTTGCTACCACGGTCTCGGCGATAACCAGGATATCTTGAGAAGCTAATGAAAATCCTTGTTGAGAAAGGGTATGAGAGAACAGTTCAACCAAATTGTCGCCGGGTTGGATTATGGGTGTTTGAATTCCAATAAGTTCCATTTTATTCACACTCGCGTGACGTTTGAAGAGCAGTAACCATCGTAATACAGTCTTTAGTTGCACGAATATCATGAACCCTAAGAACATGTATGCCGTTAAGGACAGCAACAGCAGAGACTCCAAGTGTTCCATACAGGCGATCATCAGGTGAATCATACCCGAGTACCTGTCCAATGAAATTTTTCCGGGACACACCAAGAAGAAGAGGCTGTTTAAAAACACGAAGAGACTTCAGATTTCGAATGATTTCTAAATCGCAAGCAATTGGCTTACCAAAACCCACCCCGGGATCAATTACAAGCACCTTCTTTGAGATTCCAGTTGCCCGCGCAATTCTGAGACTAGCCTGTAACGATTTTTTAATTTCTGGAAGACTGTTTTGATCCCCCGGTTGTGATTCTGTTGCCATGATGACACAACTAGCACCTGTATCTTTGATTGTGCTCGCCATATTGGAATCGTATTTCAAACCAGTAACATCGTTAACAATTGTTGCACCATTTGATAGCGCTTCTTCAGCTACTTCTGCACGGTAGGTATCAACAGACATGGGAATATCCCATTTCTTGGAAATCTGCTTAATTACCGTTTGAACCCGAGTTGACTCTTTTTCAACAGAGACCAGGGATGTACCGGGGGCAGTAGAAACGCCACCAATATCTAGAATGTCCGCTCCAGCTTCAATCATTTCTTCTGCAGCGAATACTGCCCGCTTAGGAGACGAATAGTAAGATTGCGGATAGAACGATTGTGGATCGAGGTTAATGACCCCCATAATTGCAACAGGGTGGTTATCCCCCACCTGAATATTGCCAAGTCGTGCAGTAAGGCGCGTCATGTGTGTCACCGAAAACTTAATGCCACTTGCCCAAATAAGAACTCGACCGTTTCATCGAGGTAATAACCATGACGGGGTCTCAGCTGCTGAAAACGCACCTACATGATTGGCATGTGGAACAAGGTGCAAAAATGGCATCGTTTGCTGGCTTTCATTTGCCCCTATGGTATCAGGCCGCAGTCCCAGAACATCTTTCTACACGGAACGCTGCCGGGCTTTTCGATGTAACCCATATGGGTAGAGCGATGATTACCGGTCCAGAGGCAACAAAATATCTTGAAAACCTGTTACCAACGCGTATCCACCGATTAGACCAAGGAGCCGGGACCTACAGCGTGTTCTGCACTGAGAAGGGCGGAATCGTTGATGATTTATTCATGTTCCGACTTGCCGATGAGGAGTATTACATGGTTGTAAATGGTGCCAACCGCAAGAAAGACTTTG
>JAEOSV010000197.1 GCA_016840185.1 Candidatus Hermodarchaeota archaeon
AAAGTCGTTATGATGGGCGACGGAGCCGTAGGAAAAACTTCTCTTGTTCTCCGATATACTCAGAATACCTTTTCACCGGAATACAAACAGTCCCTTGGCGCTAGTTTTGCCGTTAAGGACTTAGAAGTCCAAGAACGTAAAGTCAAACTGGTCATTTGGGATGTCGCAGGTCAACCCTCCTTTCGTCAAGTCCGCAGGCACTACTATAGTGGTGCCCATGGAGCTCTTCTGGTTTTCGATGTAGCAGAACCCAGTTCCTTCATGACTTTACGAAATTGGTACAGTGATTTTCGCCGTATTGTGCCCCACGGTGCAGTCGTACTCATTGGGAATAAGGTTGATCTGGCTGAAAAACGGATGGTACCTCCAGAAGCAGCTCAAATGCTCCAAAAGTGGTGGAATATTCCTTATGTTGAAACATCCGCCGCCACCGCTGATGGAGTTCATGACGCATTTCTCATGCTTTCGAATCAAGCATTGAATCGGGCTCTTTCTCAAATTCGGGATCGGGAAAGTTCCGGGTCACCCTAAGATGCTTCCTCAAGGCTCTGAGGCTTTTTAGACATCATTCCTACAACTAAGGTTAATCCGGATAGACTGAGCACTAATATTCGAGTATTTTGAGGAATTGCTACTTCGGCTTTTGCTCTCCAGTATTCTCCACGAACAAGGACTTGACCTTCCCAATATTCTCCTTCGGTTCGACGAAATTCTGTCAGGGCAACTCCTTCCTGGCCAATCAGAGGATCATAAACAGGAATGTTTGCACTTGTCCAATACGAGTATATTTTCACCAGGGTAAAAATGACAAGACCAATGGCAACGATAATCATCCCAGGAATCAGAAGAGAGGGCATAAAGACGTGGAGAATAATAAAGGCGATAATTGCAATAATCGCTTCTTCGATGACATTGAAGAGGATGAATCCATACAATCGCCGACGAGATTTTCCATTAGCGCTCATGGTCTATTCCACTGACCTCAACTCTGTAATTGTATAGTCATGGAGCAACAATAATGCTATTGTTGTAAAATGCTGAGGTATCGGCAGGCTTTTACCGATTCCAGCCCAGCTGTTACATCTGGAGGCAAGGCAGGTCATGGCAGAAGAAGAACTTGCATATGAACTCAATCTTTTGCGTAAGCTAGTTGAAATCAATACCACTGTGACCAGTGACAGTCGAATGGGTTATGCTGAATGCTCCGAAATGATTCGGCTCACAGCCCAGCAATTGGGGCTAGGCACAGAGGTGTTAGATGGTCGTAATGTTACGATTGATGGTGAGTCACGACCAAATGTAATCGTTTCGCTCGATGGGACCTCAGATGTTGATCTCCTCTTCGTCACTCACTTAGATGTCGTTCCCGCCGATGAATCAAAGTGGAAGACTCCACCCTTCCGGCTCCGAGTCACAAGTGACCGCGCTTATGGACGGGGAGCCGCCGATGATAAATCCAACATCGTGGCAGCTATGAGTGCCATGGGCGAATTGGCAAAGGGTGAACCAGAGGTCAATATCAAGTTGTTGGTTACAGTTGATGAAGAAATTGGTGGTCGAGCAGGGATTGGCTACCTCTTCAACGATATTGGCATCCGAGGCAACGCTGGGGTGGTCATCGATAGTTCACCGAATTATATCAGTATTGGAGCGAGTGGTGCATTGTGGGGTCGATTCATTGTCAAAGGACAAGGAGGTCATAGTGGTTATCCAGAGCTAAGTGATAATGCAATTTATCGGGCCACTGGATTTGTTGAGAAACTCAAACGCTACCACTCACAGGTTTCGAAAATTCGCAGTAAACTCAGGGCACCTCCTGAAGCCCCCTATTCCAAGGTTCATGGACGGTTCACGATCACCATGATTCATGGGGGCGAAAAGGAAAATGTCATTCCTGGTGAATGTGAGGTTCGGTTCGATCGACGATTAATCCCAGAAGAAGATGCTAAACAAGCTGAAGCAGATCTCCATACGCACATCACCGAGTTGGCCGGAAAGGATGGAACTACTATCGATGAATTCAAAATCCTCAACAAGGTGGATGGTTATTTCACTGATGCCAAGCATCCATTTGTCAAGCATTTCTCCTCCATAGCCAAACAAGTTTGGGGTGAACCTTTGCCGATTGCCGCAGATTTGGGTGGAAATGATGGTGCGCAACTCGCCCAGGCAGGTATTCCTGTGGTGTGTTTTGGGACTATTCGTCATGACACGAATTATCATGCCCATAATGAATTCGTTTACTTGAAAGATATTCAAGTGGTCAGGGATGTTCTGATTACCATGGGTAAGAGTCCCGCAAGTAAGTTCAATTCTCCCTAACACCCCCCATTACGTTTTAAAGGCGAGTTACTCCCTCCAAGCAACAATTACACTAGTATCCGCGCCTAATTCCTATGGCGCCAGCTCCTCTAACTGAGACAAGGGAGAGACTCAAGATATTCTCAAGGTATCAGAAATGCTCTCTAACCTCAACACAAAGATTTAAGGTCACCTCTCCCCTGTCATGACTGTTACAGGTTTTAGTCGGCGCCGAATACCTAGCGGGGTAATATCAAATGGCAAAATCCACACCAAAAGCCAAACCTAAGGCAAGCAAACAGCAAGAACAAAACAGTGTCATTCGCCGCGGCGAAGTCGCGGAATTCTTCCGAAAACGGACCCAACTTGTAGGCTTTTCCATGGAAATGCACAAGTTCACTCAATACTGTGCTGAGTTCAGTGATAACGCACTCGATGCCATTGAAACCTATTATTGGCAACGTGTCGCAAAACCCGCGAAACGCAAATCGGCACCCCTTCTGCTCCCAGAACCTCCCGAAAACGTAACCTATTCAAAAGTGCCACCTCCATTAAAGACCACCCGCCGACCTACCTCTGCCCATGCAATCTCGGAACGAATAAAACTCTTAGCTACACCCATTCGCGACATTATCAATCATGAACCTGTTTTGTTAATGGTTCTCCAAGAACTCGAGAAACCTGAGATTCTCCCATCAGAGGTGGCTGGACGAAACCTAATGATGTACAGTTTCGAGTCAATTGATAATGGTATCGGGATGACCAAACGAGACCTCCAACAATACGGACTCTACTTGGCAAGCAGTAAAAGCATCAAACTCCGTCAGACCCGTGGAAGTCAAGGCTTCGGTGCATCTAGTGCATTCAGTGACGCTCAGAATACAACCGGACGCCCAATAGTGGTAGCAACCCGGCATCCTGCTGAACGTCAAGGCTTTGCCTCACTCTTTTTCACAACCGGAAAAAACAAGAAAGACTACCTTTTGAAGGAAACAGCAACCCCGATGTCTTTCAACCATGGCACCTATCTTCAACTCTCTTTTCTGAATCTTCCATATCGTCGAGGGTATGCAGATGAGTATGTACGCCAGACCTCATACCTAAACGCCCATGTCAATATCATATTCCTCGATCCATATGGCGATATCTACATTTATCCACGACGGGTTCGAGAATTTGTCCGTGAACCGGGTTTCGCCATGCCCCACCCCGCCTCAACCAGTATTGGAGACTTTCAAGATTTAATTCGAAATACCAGTCAAACTTCACTCACTGATTTCCTATCGAAGAGTTACTGCCGCCTGAGCAGGCGGAAAGCCCAGCAAATACTAGCGAAGTCAGCTAAACGGCTTCGAAATGATCCAATCACTTCGAAACATACACCCAAACGCCTCTCTCAGGTTCAGGTGAAGGCGTTATATGCCAGTTTCATTTCGGAGAAATACTATGCTCCACCAACCGAAACGGTGGTTCCCGTGGGTGAAGAAGTCATCCGAAAAACACTCCATGAAATCTTTGATGCAGAATTCGTCGAGGCTGTTAGCCGACCACCCACCAGTAGTAAAGGGCTAGCCTTCGCAGTTGAGGTTGCTGCAGTTTATGATCCTAAACTTTCTACTCAATCAGGAGTTGGCGGTCTATATCGGTTTGTCAACCGAACACCTAAACTTCGTGATAACTCTGACTGCGCCATCTGGAAAGCCGCATCGTCAGTGAATTGGCGAAACTACCGAATGGATGTAGCGAGCAATGGACTTCCCACAGGATCTGTACGACTTTTCGCCAATGTTGTTGGTCCTTTTGTCCACCTTATCTTTAAGGCTCAATCGAAGCAGGCGCTCGCTGAAGATGACCTCCTCTTGCGAGAATTGAAGCTTGCATTTGAAGAGGTTGGTCGAAAACTTCGTCGTCATATTGTTCGGGTGATTACTCGACGAGAACAGGAACGACGGGCTGATGTATTACTTCGCTATTCACGCATTGTTGCTCAGTCACTAGTAAACATCCAGAGTACTGATTCAAAGATGACCAAGAAACAATTGGCTGCCCTCCCCCAACAACTCGAACATGTGATTACCAAAATCGTTGGAATTGACCCAAAAATAAAATCTGCGCTAGAAGAAACGGAGGAGGTGGCTGCTGAATGAGCACACGAAGTCGTCGGCGACGGTCAGGCAGCAATTCAACCCTTGAAAACCATGTAACCGAATCAGGGAGCCCTCCCGCCGGAAAATTTACAGCAGTCCAAAAACTTCGAAAAACTCTTCAGGGCACAGAGACAGGCGCTAAGTTGCCCCGAGGTGCGAAACTCGTCACAGAAAAAGACGTTGATAAGCTACACCTTGAAATCCACAGTTTGATGCGTTCGCTTGTTAAGGAGATTGGAAAAGGTAACCCACCTTCTCTCGAACTCCCGCTTCGGGGAAGCGGGAATATCATTTGGGACGAGGAAAATGATTTGCTCCTACTTGGTGAAAAGACCACAGTCCGTTCTCTTGGAAGCCTCCGCACAGCAAAGGATGTAACTCGGCTTATCCGCGTTCTAGAAATTGTCCATGAACTCTTGGAAAAAGACATTCATGCCACCAAACGTGAAATTTTCTACAACGATGTTAACCTCTTTGAAGAACAACGGCAGAGTGACAACGCCATCGATGATATCGGTCCTCTTCTGGGTACAAACCGAGAATCCACACACATAGTCGCAAGTGCGAAAGGCACAGTACTCGGTCGAGTAATTCTTCAAGATAGCGGCGATCGGATTGATTGTACTCGGTTAGGAACTGGGGGCTGGTCAATTACTCCATTTCTAGACCGAGTGGAAATCGTTGAATCGGATGCTGAATTTCTCCTCATCGTCGAAAAAGATGCAGCGATGCTCCGTTTAAGTGAAACCAAGTGGTGGAACAAATATCCATGTATTATTATGACGGCTAAAGGTTCTCCTGACATCGCTAGCCGGATCTTTGCTAGACGATTATCCAAAGAACTCAAAATTCCCGCCTTTACCCTTGTTGATGCCGATCCCTTTGGGCACTACATTCACAGTGTCTATCTCCGAGGAAGTAAACGTCTAAGCTTTGAAAGTCCGTTTCTTGCTACACCTGATCTTCGGTTACTTGGTGTACTTGGTCGCGACTTAGACGAATACAATATTCCCAAGGAATGCCGCCTTCGCATGACACCAGAGGATATCAAACGAGCTAAGGCTGTGATGAACGAACCTTTTGTTGCTCAAAATCGGAAATGGGTCGCAGATATTCGGCTTATGGTCAAACGAAAAGAAAAGGCAGAGATCCAAGCTCTCAGTAGTCATGGTTTTGAGTTCCTTGCCGATACCTACCTGCCAACGAAACTCGAAACGGGCGATTGGATCTAATTCTCCAGACAGTATCATAGCTTGCCAATCTTTTCAATTTACTGTGAGGTTGGATTGAAGAGAGATTCAAGGAGTGCAGGTGAACACATCCACTCCTGACCGACGGTTTTGAAGAGGGCAAGAGGGAGTTCATGAATTTGGGCAAGTTGCTTAACTGCAATTTGAGGTATAGATTCGACAACCTCGTAAAAACCGGTGACTTCGTGAAAGGCAGCTGTGAATGGTACGAGTCCACCTCTGGGAAGATTGACGGTTAATAGAATTGAAGACGAACCTTTGGGTGCCAACGAGGTGAGGTGCCACGCTTGGAACGCTGGCAATAACCGAATTCCAGCCAGTAGTTGGTTCATTATGTCTGGTGAAGAGTTGTTTACCATGGTGATGAAGCCTTCGGGCAAGGGAGGATTCGAGAAACGCAGATAGGGTGTAATGACTTCGGGGATTAACCGGTTGTGATGATTCGTTACGGTGGTCACGGATGTTTGTGCGTTTTTAGCTAATTGGCGTTGACTGATTCGCATGTCGGTTTGTAGAATTAAGAGTATTCTAAGCGCTTCTCGAGTGAGTTTGATTGGAGATTTCTCATAATGCAAAGACGTGCAGATACTGGTTTCTGAGCCTTCGGGTCGAAGGGAGCTGCTGGATAGGATTTTCCATTCAACTGGAAGAAATTCGTCCCAATATGTGAAATCTAATCCCCATTCGTACTGGTTAATTTGGAATAATTGAGCCGATAAACCTGTTGTTTTCCTCCAATGATCTAAATGGTGCATAAAATCTACGATTGCCCTTTCAGGAAGGGCAAGAATCGCATATAGAATAGCATTAGTCAGTGAATGAGGGGAATGTAGACGGAAGCAGTAGGGGAAGGATTGGAGATGTTGACTTAGAGCAAAGAGTTTGGAATACCCCGTTTTTGTGTCGTTCAACGAGTGAGCTTGAAGAAGAAGTGGTGTCAGTCCAATCTTCGCATAATTAATTTCGCCAGGAATTTTAATCCCATACTGTTCTTGCAAAGTCATGAGATTCCGATTGACAGTTCCTCGGGCAAGTTGAGTCGATTTTGCGATTTGTCGTTCACTGGCCATCGGATTCTTTGCTAGATTGAAGAGGATTTTTCGTTGTGGTTTCGAAATTGAAGCTGTTGGTAGTGAATCGGTAAGTTCTTGCTGTGAAATAATCGTGAATGATCCCGTGGGTACTTGGGAAACGTGTGTATCAATCCGTTTCAGGCGTTTGTAAAGGGTTGGGAGCCTTTTCTTCCTAATTAATACTGGTGTAATGGCAGATGCGTTTTCAATCCATTCACGTTGTTCTGGTGTCGGTTGGGTGCCATTCCATCTGATTTGATTCCACAATGGTCGTTCGTCAGGTTTGAGAAGTTCATTCACTAAAATATTGGAAAACTCCTGCACATCCCTCGCGTTCAGAAAACTCGGCGGAAGAAAAACCCGCACGGCATCCCTCAGTACAAGACTCTTACTTACAGTCGGAAGAAATAGAAATGGAGGATGCACGTTCACAATGCCGATATCAGGGTGATAGTTGGTCCCCCACCATTCATGTTCGGTGACAAAGAATGAGGTGAGGCTTGGATTCTTTTTTTTGCTTCGTCTGACTTTAAACAGGGTTTGAAGAACATGAAGACCTTCTTGGAAATGTTGAGTGAGATTCCGGAGCTCGTACTGCCAAAATGCCGTGGGATCGAATGTTTCGCGAATTAGCTTCTTGGTGTGCGATAATAGCTTATCTGGTAGAGGTTTGTGAAGGAGAACATCAGGATTTTGAAAAAAGTTGAATTCGTGCAGCAATGAAATGAGCTGGGTTGGGTTTGGGTTCATCTCACTGATTGCTCGTGCGATGAGACATGCACTATAACGAGCGCTCGCTCTTTGTTGCCCGAGAGCGTCAGGAATTTCGAGCGGACGTTTGAGTAATTCCTCGAGGATACGAGGATCTCCTTGGAAGGTGTCTGGAGCGACTGCTGAGACCCACAACATGGTATTTGTGGGCTGAATGGAATTCTTAAACCACGTTCGAAGCATTGTCTCAGGAGTCATGGAGAAGTCACTTAATGATTATCATGACATCAAACTGGGTAAAAAGGAAAGGGGTGGGGCGAAACATCTCTCTGGAGTTGCCCAGAGAGCTCAATCGCCCTTTGATAAATGGTGCATTTAGTCGATGTCGACTTCAATGCGTCGAAGTAGAAGGAGAATCTTTCTTTCAACGGTGTTGATGTTGGGGATATTGTCAAGCATTATGGCCACCTTGCGACCAGGGATTGTGATAGTCAGGCGTCCTGACCGTAAGAGCAGAAACTCGAAAAGATCCCGAATCTCTTTGTGAACCATAACGCTTG
>JAEOSV010000001.1 GCA_016840185.1 Candidatus Hermodarchaeota archaeon
AGGCATATTGGAGGGTCACTCCAAACAGAATCACTTGTAAGACAAATCCAACATTGGCCACACCATACATGGCAAACACCGTCAGGAATACTGAAATGAGGTGGGTTCCAATGAATAATCCAAGTTGTTGAATTCGTCGTGCCACCTTTTTCACCAGGCATCCAAGGGGTTTCGCACCGAGCTTTTATGCCTTCCGACTTCACCTCATCAACTACGATCTAACCAAGTCTCGAAAGCTTTGGCTCAAAGGGTAACAAGAAAAAAAAGAAGAGAAAAGGGGGTGAAAACCCCCTTGTTGAGTTTTACTTGGTCTGTCGACGCTTGAGTAGGCACGTGACCAACAAGATCAGGACCACGATGACTATCACAGCGATAACAACATAGAGCTCGTACGGTGGTGCCGTGAATACTGGTTCGGGAACTACTTCGAAGACTGCAGCAGAAGTGCGGCTCGAGGTGAACATACCATCTGTACAGTTCACTCGGACCAACCACTCGGTGCTGGCACCTAAACCGTAGTATGCACTGTTCGGATCGTACGTGATGCTAGTGAGTGTCGTACCGTAGGTGACTACCTTCCAGGTGAGCCCTGAGTCATTACTGACTTCAACGGAGTAGCCAAGAACTTCACCAAGTGATGGTGAATCGCCCGTAGCAGTGTTCGGATCTGCTGCCGTCCATGAGATGATGAACGGTTCAGGACCGAGTTCTTCTCCTCCATCAGGATCAAGTGATGTGATGGTGGGGGCGAAGAAGTTCTCAACAGATACGTTGAGGATGAGCACACTGGAAGTAAAGCCCGCTGTCATACCCCAGTCAAGTGAGGTACCGGTGACGAAACTCGATTGCACCGCGTAGGCGGCGTTGGTGTTAGTGATCGAGGTGTCAATTTCACCTGCACGACCGGTTGTTGTTATTCCGGTAGCTTGGAAGGCAAAGACATCTGTCTTCCAGCCCATGGGTACATCGCCAGAATAGTAGTCGAGACCAATAGTGTAGGTTCCACTAACAGGGGCTGTGAACGTGCCTTCTTCTGGATTAGCTCCAGTGGCCGTCTGTCCACCTGTGAGACTATTGGCATAGGTGTGTGGTACACCAGGTGCCCAGACGAAGACGTCAATGTCGTCATTCACGCCATGGGATAATGGTGTGCCGAGGCCAGGATCACCTGTCCACGAACCAAACTCTATGGATACTTCTACTGTCTGTCCAGCTAGCAAGTCGACGTAGTCGTAGTCTTCCCGCGGGTTCAAGTCTGGAGTCCATCCTGGATTAACAGGCGCATCAATCGTACCATAGTTCGCATGAGATACGGTTGAGAGCAATTCGATCAAAGTCTGTCGAATGTGAATGCCCGGGAATTCAGGAAGGGCCAGCATAGACCAGTTGGTATTGAACGTCACGGCAGGACCTGTCCACTGACTGTCAGCAGTAAGTGGAGCATCTGTGCGCGTGCTGTCGGTACCATTCATCCAAGCGTAAGGCAGATTCCATGCGGGTGTACCACTTGAGGGATGGTTTTCAAGACCATAACTACAAGTGACCCAGAAGTCTTCCTTACCACCTGTACTTCCACCGAAGTTACCTGTCCGAATGGCAATACCAATGAGACCACGGTTGATGTATGAACCCCATGCTACACCACGTCCATCGTGGCTAGCATCGAAGAGCAGTACGTTTTGACGCTCCCAAGTTGATTCACCAACCCAAGCATCATTCTCCCAGAGGTTGTCAGACTCCATTAAGTTGTACCCGTAGGAACTAAAGTAGAGCATGACATCCAACCGAGTGTTCGGATCACTCCATGTCACGTTAACCAAGACATAGGAAACGTCCGTAGCTGTTGGGTAGGCGTCAACGAAGTAGAACCGCCAATCACCGACCTGTTGCCGATAGCCGACCTGGATGTTCCCGTAGGTGGCACCGTTGTCGTAGATCGTATTCTGTGATCCACCCCATGTGATGGCTCCAGCTGCACCAGGTGCAGTCATGTTTGCATCAACACGGATGCTTAGAGGCATCATGGTGAAACCAGTTCCGACGCTGGCGTTAAGGTAACCTTCGTAGAAACCAGGAGTCGTGCTACCAGGTACATCAATGGTCACATTCCATTCTAAGGGTTCATCTGGGTGGACACCACCAGAGTATTGGTTGGTGGAAACCCAGCTCCAGGGAGTGCGGTCAAAGAAGTACATGGTGACGTTGACGTTTAGTTCTCGCCAAAGGAAGAGTTCAACACCGACATCGTGATAGTAGATTGTGGGGTCGTTGACGAAGTGGTTCGCTGGGAAGCCAAGGTTGATTGTGTGGCTGTTGCTGTAGGCTGTGTCTGAGGATACTCGACGAACTTCACCTGCTGTGGTTGCAGTTTCAAAGTCAATCAGGCCGTTGCTGTTTATGTCTGTCCAGTCATGCAGGAAGACGTAGTTAGCTTGTCCTGAGAGACCATAGACGGCATCCAAGTTGGCTTGAGGATACACCAGGGAGATTACAACGTAATCTGAATCGAAAAATTGTACCATCTCACCTGCGGTGAAGGCGTCAAGAAGTCGCCAAGTCGTATAGGTCGAAGTGGACCGGAGATTCGCACTGGCAGAACCTGTTTGCGTATACGTGTAGGCATCCACAGCAGTCACTGGGTTGCCATCAGGTGTGTACGCAGACACGTTATAGTACATGGAGTCGCCACGATACAGTGGGTGTGGGAAGAATCCACCATCAACCAAACTGTAGGTCCCTGAAGGATTGAAACTACTGTAGTCAAATGGGTTGCCAAGGTAGTCGTAGCCGTAGTACATGTTCATGTACCAGCCACGCCAGCCATCTGCACGTTCGCCCCAATATTGCCAATACCACGTCTCGTATGTGTCGATCTGAACGAGGTCAGTTGTACCGTTGAGAGTTGCGCTGTCCATTGCGATATAGACGCTTTCGTACGCGTTGACGCGACCAGCGCCCTGGCGATAGACATCATAACCTAAGTCATCAGCACCGTTCATTAGGGCTGCACGTAGTTCAGACGCATCTAGACTAGGATCAGCTTGGAGTACAATCGCTGCAACACCAGCACAATGTGGTGAGGCTTGGCTTGTACCACCAAAAGTGGTCCAATCTTCTGACCCGTCACCTAACTGGATTGGTGTGACGTCAAAGGCGTATGCGCCCACTGCAAGGATGTCAGGAGTGCTGAATCCTTGTGGAGCGGGGCCACAGCTGCTAAAGTCAGCTACAGTGTCGTAGCCTTGACTGAAGTTGCTGTAGTAGCCTTGCCAGACATGTGAGGTTGTGCTGGCACCGACATTCATTGCCATGGTGGATGAAGGACCACCGCTGGTACCATATCCTGGACCAGTGTTGCCGGTGGAGATACAGAAGAGTGTACCTGAGTCCATGGTGAGAAAGTCAACAGTCATACTGTACCAGTCATAGCTCCATGCCATGTCAAATCCAGTGAAACTCCAGGTTGAGTAACCCCAGCTGTTGCTGAGAATATCAGCAGCAGGACCTGTATCATTGTTCCAGACAGTGAAAGTGTCATACGGCCAGTCAGAGGGGACTACGGGTCGATAACCACAACCCCAAAGCCAAGTGTGCATATTGTCGGCGATGGTGAACGTCTTTAGCGCCATGATTGTGGCACCAGGAGCTGCACCAGGAACGGTGTAGAGCGTACCATTGTCATACACGTCGAAACCAGTGAGACCACGTCCAGCAGCAGAACCTGCACAGCTGGTACCGTGACCACCATTATCGAACATGAAGGCAAATCCACGACCCTGTGGATCAATACCGGAGATAAGGTCACCAGTGATTTGTCCTGTGAGGTCGAAAGTATTGCTCAAACTACCCATGCTAAAGTCGTTGATACCATCAGTATCAAAGTCGGTCGCAATGATTGGATTGCTGTCAAACATGTGAGCTTCGTTATTGGTAAAGTCCCAATCAGCACCCACACCTTGAGTATCAGCGCCGTTATAATCTGCCGTGATAGCCCAGGAGGTTTCAAGGTCAACGTATAACGTATCGTATACGAAGGGAGTCGTCGAGTCAACAAGAATGTAGACGAAGAAAATCCGTGGTAGTGAGTCACCAATTTGGACGCTCATACCAACCTTGTAGAAACCGCTCATACTATCGATACCGTAGATACCGCCACCAACATACATGTCTTCGGCGTAGATATCATATGTAGAGTTTGACCACCAAAGTGAACCATCGTCGCGGAACATCCTGAAGTCAAGTCCCTCGGTAAGGAGGTAACCACCAACTGAGGGCAGGCTGTAGCTGGTAATTGCTATACCGCCTCCACCTGGATCGTAGCTAGTGGGTTGACCCATACCGTCCAGATCAATGGCGTCATAGAGGTCAGTTACACCAAAGTCGACACCTGTATCGACAATACCGATGGTGACACCGGTACCGTTGAGGTCAGGAAAGTCAACTAATACGTCTTCGATGCCCATGATTTCACGGGCCCTGAACTGATCAGTTACAGGATATGGTCTATTAGGCCCTTCATCGAGAACTCGGTAAGCACTGGCGATGATTTGGCCAACACCTGGGAGTTCAGCGATGGTGTACATATTCTTTGGAATAGATACAGCGCCTTGAATGTAGTAACCGTATCCCATATCAAAGACGTTGAGGATATCCATGTAGTTCATGAGTAGGTCGAAGTCGACGTCAGCACCGGCTGTGAGGATAATTTCTACGCCTCCGTTGATTTCACGGATTGCGTCAGGAATTACACCTGTTTCCAGCCAGGGCTTCAGGTTGGGGTCTAAGTTGAGGTATGGTTCTTCACCAGAATCAGCTACATCCGTTGTTGGGAAGTAGGGATCCATGGCGTTGGGAACCACGGTTTCTGTGGAAGTCGGTGCGAGCGCAGCGGTGAAAGGAAGTGCTGTAATGCCAACAAACATGGCACACACTAGAATCGTTAGAGTTGCTAGAGACACTAGTTTTCGCTTTTGAAAAGGCAATGCCTTTTTCATGTTTAAATTCCATCCGTTGTCCTACTTTGCAGTAGGTTCCCGAATAGTGAGGTATAAGGGCTTTTTATAGGTTAATGTGTCTTTGACGCACCATTCACAGTCCTTTATAAAGAACCCACGAAAACGCGGTCTCAAATTCGACTAATGCCGTTGCAGGATACGAAACTTTTTTAATAGTCAACCACGGAAACCCTACTGGGTGGCAATGTGAAATGGTTTAGGAGTCATAGGGAACCTCCCAGTGCCTCAAAAATCGTCCGCGTCATTGAATCCAAAGGTCCAATGACCAGCAAAGAGATAGTCCAAACCACGAATCTAGCTCCCCGCACTGTTCGATATGCACTCAAACGACTTGTTGCTGAAGGCGTCGTTGCCCGCGTACCAAATCTCACCGATCTTCGACAAACCCTGTTTATGCTTCACGTCGAACGCCGCATGAACCGGTAGCTATTTCTACTCACAGCCACCAAACCCACACATCACCATTTTCACCACGTGATTTGTCATGCCATTTTTCTACCGTCGTAAACCCAAACCTCCCACATCCACCATTTTTGTCCCCCTGCTTAAGCTCTTTAAAACGACACACCATCGAGACCTCCGGGAGGACCCTCCCACCGAGGATGACATTCCTCTTGACACTGGAAGCCCTTTTCTTTTGAGTGGCCCCAAGAGCCAATATGGTCTTGGTATTAGCCTCCATTTCATTCTCATCCCCCAAGCAAAGCATATTCGAACAAAGACCATCTGGCGCTTTGCCCGAGAAGAAATGCGAAACGCCCTCCTTTTGGAAGGCTTGGAGGAAAATGAAGCAGAAATGTATGCACTGCGACTCATCGATCCACTGAACCCCCCTGCGGAAATCCGAGTGGAATTTCCCGACGACGACCAGTCCATCCTGCAGCACTTTCAACACCTCATAACCCATCAGCTCCTCCAGGGTCAACAGTATACTGAAACCCACGAATCCATCAATCAGATCTATGCCGATCTTGCAGACACCTTCATTAGCCTCGCAAATAATCAACCCCCACGAAATGAAGCCGCCGCTGATATCTTTGAGGAAGTCACCTTCCGCAACATCGAGGCTGCCATCTACCAAGAGGATATTGAAAAAAAGACCATCATCGACATCATGGGCAAACTCAAAGAACTCGCAAAATTCTTCGAAATGTTCATCCAGGACAAATACCTCAAACGTAGTACACCACAAAACCCCAAAATCATCCAGCGCCTCTATCCTTAATCGGTGGACTTAGTATTTCTTCTTCTCAAGACTAATATCTTGAAAAAAGAAAGAAGGGATAGAAGTTTCACGAAAAGTGAAATCCTATTTCTCGTCTTCCCATTGTGCTGGGTCAAACCAATGCCAACAAGCCGCGAAGTGGTCTTTCTCCACTTCCTTGAAGGGGGGTTCTTCCAGCCGACATTTCTCATCTGCTTGAGGACATCTTGGGTGGAACCGACATCCTGAAGGTGGATTGATTGGTGAAGGCACTTCACCGACAGGTGCCCGTCGCGTATGAGTCAGCGTTGGATCGGGAATTGGCACTGCCGATACGAGAATCGCAGTATACTGGTGTTTTGGATTGTCAATAACCCGACCCACTGGTCCGTACTCAACAATTTTACCCAGATACATTATTCCAATTCGATCACCGATGTACCGAGCTGAAGCCAGATCGTGTGTGATATAACAATATGTTAGATCGTATTTTTTGATTAGGTCTTTCAGTAGGCTTAGAATTTCAGCGCGAATTGAGGCGTCAAGCATTGATACGGGTTCATCTGCGACGATGAATTCGGGTTGGGTGACGATGGCGCGGCTGATGACGACGCGTTGGCGTTGTCCGCCGCTGAGCATGTGGGGGTAGCGGTAGAGAAAGTCTTCGGGCGGGATGAGGCGAACGTCTTCCATGGCCATTTTGACGCGTTCGAGAAGTTCTTCGCGCGTACCAGCGAGACGGTTGACTTGGAGTCCTTCTGCAATACTATCATGGATACTAAGTCGGGGATTGAGGGATTCGTAGGGATCTTGGAAGATGATTTGGAGTTTGGGTCGTAGGGCTTTCATTTCCTGTTTGCTGATGGAGGTGAGGTCTATGCCAGCATAGGTGATGCTCCCGTCGGTGGGTTCGGTGAGGTTGAGGAGAGTGCGTCCGGTGGTGGTTTTACCACATCCGGATTCACCGGCGAGGACGAAGACTTCGTTTTTGTATATGTCGAAGCTGATGTCGTCGACGGCTTTTACCCAGATTTTTTCACGGCTAAAGAGTTGGGCGACGAGTCCACGGCGTACTGGGAAGTATTTCTTGAGATTGCGAATTACGAACAGGGGTTCTTCTGTTGTCATTTAATCACTTCCAGACGTTTTGTCCCCACAGTTGATCGGCGTGGTGACAAGAGATAAAATGTCTCTCCTTAATTTCACGGAATGCTGGCTCCTCATTGACGCAAATTTCACTGGCGATTGGGCATCGTGGGTGGAACCGGCACCCTGAGGGTGGGTTGATAAGTCCGGGTGGCGATCCGGGAATATGTACGAGCCGTTCAGAGCCTAGAAGACTGGGCACAGATCGAATGAGCCCTTCAGTGTAGGGGTGGAGTCTTTCTTTGAAAACCGAGACGACAGGTGCAAATTCGATGATTTGGCCGGCATACATGATGGCGACACGATCACAGGCTTCGGCTATGGTTGCGAGGTCATGTGTGATGAGGATGACGGATAGGTGGAATTTCGCTTGAAGACTCTTGAGCAGTTTGAGCACTTGGGCTTCGACCGTTACATCGAGAGCAGTGGTGGGTTCGTCAGCGATGAGAACTTTGGGTTCAGTAACTAGGGCCATGGCGATCATTACACGCTGTTTCATACCACCACTAAACTCGTGGGGATAGTTGGAAGCACGGGTCGGGTCCACACCGACTACTTCAAGGATATCTTCCATCTTCCTGAAAGCTTCATCAGTGGAGATATCTTCGTGAAGCATGATGGCTTCGACGATTTGATCGCTGATGCGGAGAACCGGATTGAGCGCATTCATGGCTCCTTGGAACACCATGGAAATTTCTTTCCAGCGGATTTCTTGCATTTCATCTTTGGATTTTTGGACGAGGTCTTCCCCATCCAAAACAATTTTGCCTTCAACAATTTTCCCTGGATAGGGCAGTAAGTTGAGGAGGGCATAAGCGGTAGTCGATTTTCCACAGCCAGACTCACCGGCGAGACCGAGGGTCTCACCGCGTTCTAGGCTGAAGGTGATGTTATCGACTGCGCGTACTTCGCCCGTTTCGACGAAGAAGTAGGCTTTGAGATTTTTTACATCTAAGACTGCCATTTAGGGTTCCTCCTTTGCATTTACTGCCTCCGAATCCGTAGTCGCGGATTGAGAATTTCGTCGACCGCGTAGCCGACTAGCGTAAAGGATAATGCTAACAGTACGATACAGACTCCGGGGAAGAAGACGTACCACCAAGCACCTTCAGAATATGCACCTGCTCCTGAGGCTTGGAAGAGCATACGTCCCCAACTCACATCGTGTGGGTGTGTGAGCCCTAGGAAGCTCAGTGATGCCTCCGAGAGGATGGCCCCTGCGACGCCGAGGGTGATTTGGGCGAAGAGTAGGGGTGTCACGTTGGGAAGGACATGTCGGAAGATGATATACAGATCGCTTGCTCCGATGGCGCGGGCGGCTTCAACGTAGGCCCGTTGTCGTTCAGCGAGGACTTGTGCTCTTACTAACCGGGCTGTCCCCGTCCACCCAATTAGTGCTATGACCAAGACTATGTTCCACCAGTGCGGTGATAGAATCGCCGCGAGTACAATCATCAGCGGGAGTCCTGGGATGATGAGGAAGAAGTCGGTGACACGCATCAGAGCTTCATCCACTAAACCACCAAAGTAACCGGCAATGAGTCCCACAATGAGTCCCACGAAGGTTGAAATGAAAGCGGCGGTTAGTCCGACGACTAAGGCAATACGAGAGCCCCAGAGTAACTGTGACCAAAGGTCTTCACCATATTGCCCTGCACCTAGTTGTCCATAGTATCCACCAAGGATTTCTAAGAAACAGTCATCAAAATTGATCCGAATATCAGGAGTGTCTTCCGGTGTTGGGTCCGTAACTTCGATTCGGATGATAACCCAGAGTTTACCCCGTTGTTCGAAAGTGTTGGTTAACATGAAAGCATCCCACACCTTCTCGGGAGAACCCGTCCATGGGAGATCCTGTATAATATTGTCTCCTCGGAATATTTGTTCGAGATGGTCTGTGGTTTCTACATAACACTCTTGGACGATATTAACAAACGCGTCGCCCCAACCACCGGGGTCACGGTTTTCAATCGTGTATATGTATCGAATGAACGCTTCCTTAGGTCGGTCTAATACGTTCCAGGTGAAATCGGTTCGAATCGCAGCCGTTGAACCTAGATAATAGGTTAGTGAATCGTTGGCGTTGTATGTAAACTGGAAACTTCCGGGGCCTGAAGCATTACCTCCCATTGAACCATCCCATTCACCAGTCATCAGCTGGTTGAAGGATGTATCATTGTATAAGGCTTCGATTCTTACTTGAAGATCATCGAGTCGGCAAACCATCCGCGGAGTATCAGCGGCGATAGGATTCCGGAATTCGATATGAAAGTTTAGAGTCATGGTGTCAGTCGCTGTAAAGGTTTGAGTCATGTTGACCTGGTTCATTTCTCGGACACGTGTGGACCAACCGAGGCCACCTGTTGTCCGATAGCGTCGAGAGTAGATTGTTACAGGAAGACCACTGGAATTGGTCATTTCAATATGAAAAACTGCATCTGCATCTCCGAGTTCTGTGAGAGTATTGTCAATTATGAATTCGATGCTATATTCTACTGATACCCTTGAGGGGTATTGGGAGACATAGTTCGGAGGGTACCGATCCGCATCGTAATTGAAATCGTATTCGAAGAAGGTATCAGTGATACCATATCCGGTGAGTGTACTAGTGTCGTTATATTGAATTTCATAGCAACCAGGTCCGCTTCCATCAGGTGTTGTTGAACCTTGATTGAGATTTGTGAAATTCGATATTATGCTGGCACCTGGCCCTAAGACGCCAAATGTCCAGCCATCCGCATCGGTATCGAAGCGTGAATTATTCACGTTTATGAAGCCTTCTCCTTGAATTGCTTCCTCATAGAGCCATCCAGTGGAATCATCATCATAATCTGAATTATTCACTGGGTAGAAAGATTGGAATCCTATTGGATCGAGAGGGAGCAGCCACATGGGGGCGGAGAGTCGCGGCGCCTGATTAACTAGGATTGGTGCTGGCCAGGGTTGTACCACTGGAGCTACCAACGCCATTGTGAGGAAGAACAAGATAATGACTAGCCCTGCTATTCCCATCTTGCTTTTACGATATTGTCTCCAGAATCCACGTGCACGGTGGAAGTAATCGTCCCATCTTACCATTTACAATCACCACAGCATCAATCGTATCGGACCCGGGGGTCTAAGAATCCATAGAGGATGTCGGCAATGAAGTTGGCTATGATTACTGTCAACGCCATAATGTAGAATATTGCCTGTAACACTGGGTAGTTTTGCTGCATCACTGAGTCGAATATCAACCGACCCAAGCCATACCAGTTAAACACCGTTTCCGTTAGCGTTGCACCAGTTATGAGAAAACCGAACGTCAACGCGATCATTGTGACCAGAGGTAGAATTGCGTTTCGCAGAGCGTGCTTATACAACACTGTCCGTTCATCCACACCTTTTGCCCGTGCTGTAACGATGTAATCCTCCGTTAGAACATCTATCAGGGTGTTCCGCATGACAAGCATATATCCCCCGTACGACACAAGTGCCAGCGTCGTCGCGGGTAGTACAAGATGCCACGCCACATCCATGGCATAGGCTAGAGGATCTTCAGGAATTGGTACTGAAACGGTTCCACCATAGGGAAAGAGTGGAATGTAAAACGCGAACATCAGGATGAACATCATGCCTAACCAAAACGTTGGAATTGAATAGAAGGTTAGTCCAGTGACGACCATACCCATGTCAAAAGATCCACCTCGCTTAGAGGCTGCAGCAATGCCAGTAATGACACCTATAACGATTGTTATAATGGCTGCAGTGCCCATGAGTAGGAGGGTGTTTGGAAGCCGGGCAGCGATGGACTCAATCACAGGTCGATAGCCCTCCGTAAACGAGTGTCCAAAATTGAACGTGAACATATTCACGAGATATGTCACAAATTGAACAGGGAGCGGTTGATCCAGCCCCCACATAGCACGGAGAGCAGCCGCAAGCTCTTGCTGATTCGCTTCTAAGTTACCGCTAATCAAAATCCTAACAGGATCACCGGGCATTAGGCGAAACACGAAGAAATTGAACGTGATTGCTCCAACTATCAATATGAAGCTATTAATTAAACGTCGTACAACGAACTCGCGTAGGCCCACAAGCTTTGCCTCCAGCTTTTATAAGCTCGTTGCCATGTGTTCTGAGGACTTTTATAAGCTTTGCTTATGGTGCAAGCTGAATATTCCTCATACAACGAGAAGCTTTTCTCAGAATGCATGGAGAGTAAAGCTTTTAGAACGAAGTTCCTTTGTCGCCATTAGTCTGGTGCCATACCATGATGCGATTGAAACGAGCTATTTACAAGCCCACCTACCGCAACATAGTTACCGCCATTTTCTTTGTCACTACAATTGCATTGGGGATTGGCAGTGTTTTGCTCTCTACAGAATACTTTGCCGTCTATGATACTGCTAATCAGTTCAGAGCGCAGGTAACAAGCGTCGAAAAAGCCACACCAGCCTCATCAGAACGCCTTATCATTGTAGACATCGCTTTGCAAAATAATGGATCGCGGATTATCCATATATGGGGATACGCCGTTATTTTGGAATTGAATGGTGAATGGGTTAGCCAAATCGATATCTATCAAGATATCTTCTTACAACCTGGTCAAGGAACCACCATTATAGTCCGTATGTTAATTACCGGATTATATGTTGAGCCCATTATTGATGCGGAGTCCAGCGGGCAGTGGAACTGGTTCATTCGTTATCCGATGAGGATCTACGTGGGTGGCTGGCTCTATATTGTGTTAGCTTATCTGGGCACTGAATACACTGGAGTGGAGGAAGTATAGCAATGGAAATGAACGCAAAACAGAAAGAAAAAATTTCCGAATATATTCGATTCTTTGTCTCCACCATTTGTGGTGGAATAATGATCACATTTGCTAACTTCACGATTCTTGTTGGCTTAGCAGATGGTGGCATGTTCGTCATTATGATGGCCATAATCGGAATTTTGGTTGGGATGTATAGTATTGAAATTCACTATGCTATCATTGCTGGATTGCTAAGCATCTTTGTTGGGTTCATAATCTTTTACGGTGCCATTATCATTCCATTCTACATCTTTGGTGCGTGGGAACTATTCGAACTCTTGGTAATGTTTGGTTTGTTCCTCATTGTGCGAGTCATCATGTTACAACTTGTAGGGATTATGCTTGGAGTTGTTGTTGGTCGATGGATTGGACCTGCATGGTATGAAGTTACGACACCAAAACATAAGCTTCGTATTGGTATGAACGGAGAACTCGAAACCGAAGCAGAAACCGAGTAGAGTACTAGCGCAAAGGCATTCGGACAATTGTCATGACCCATAGCCCTAGGATGATTGCTACAAACATACCAATCATGAAAATGATTTGCCCTAAAACAATAATCTGCAAGCTCCAGGGCTGGGATAGTGTAGTGATGCCCCAGATGAGCCCTCCAATAACCATCATTACGATGGGAAAAATGAACACGCGATAGTCAATTACACGAAGCGGTGAAGGGCCTCGCCGTGCAGGCTTCAATCCATTAAATTGAAACCAGTCAAATGAACGCATAGGAAACAGGTTATCCAATCGGAGTTTCACCCTTCATCGTACGAAAGTCACACGAATAAGAAAAAGGCTCCTATTGTTATTGGTTCTGAGAGTACTGTTAACTCTGAAAGGAAAATAGTAGAACAAGTCGGAAGACTTTATCCTTTGAAGCCCCTTGGTGTTGACGAAAAGAATGTCTTCACAACAGTATACCTCTGAGCCAGTTCGCGTTGGCATTGATGTGGGAGGAACGTTTACTGATGTCATTGTTGTTAACGAAGCAGGAAACCAGTGGCATGTGAAGGTTCGATCAACCCCTGAAGACTCTTCCATAGGTGTCTTGAAAGGATTAGAGAAGGCATTGGAACTGGCGAAAATTCCACCAAACAAGGTTCAGTATCTCCTACACGGAACCACAGTGGCAACAAACGCAGTCCTTCAAAGAAAAGGTGCAAAAATAAGTCTAATTACGACCAAAGGGTTTGAAGACCTGCTGGAAATTGGTCGCCAACAGCGCCCGAACCTTTATGATTTATTTGTGGAAAGAACTGCCCCGTTGGTTTCACGCGAGAACATAGTTAGCGTTGAAGAACGAATTCTTGCAGATGGAACTGAACATCTACCACTAACTAGTGAAGTAACGACAAATGCCGTTCAGAGAGCAAGACAGAATGTCGATGCCGTTGCAATCTGTCTTCTCTTTGCTTATCAGAACCCCGTACATGAGCAACGGCTTCTCAAGGAAATTTTAAAACAAGATTCTACCCTTCCCGTTTCAATCTCCTCGACAGTTATACCTGAATATCGCGAATATGAGCGAATGTCAACAACGGTCTTAAACGCATACGTTACTCCCGTGCTCAAACGATATCTCCAAAACCTTGACGAAGCCCTTGAAACCAGTGGAATTTCAACCCCGATGCTCATTATGCAAAGCCATGGAGGTGTACTCCAATCTCAACTCTCCCGTCAAGAGGCAGTTAGATTGCTGTTTAGCGGATTAGCCGGTGGTACCTTAGGTGGCAGATATACGAGCCAAACGATGCAAGAGAAAAATATCATCACGTTTGATATGGGAGGAACTAGCACGGATGTAGCTTTGATCATGGAAGGAGCAATTCGCGAAACGGCTGAAGGGAATATTGGAGGTTTCCCATGTCGAGTTCCCATGGTTGACGTAGAAACCGTGGGAGCTGGAGGGGGAAGTATAGGTTGGATTGATGCAGGAGGAATTTTACGAGTAGGACCACAAAGTGCAGGTGCTGATCCGGGTCCTGCAGCATATGGGATGGGTGGAACTCAACCAACGGTGACTGATGCCAATCTTTTCCTTGGACGGTTAAATCCTGATTACTTCCTTGGAGGAGCGATTTCGTTACAACCCAATCTTTCATCGGAATCTATTCATTCACTGGCCCAGACCCTCGGTTTAGCTCCAGTGGATTGTGCCTTTGGGATTATCCGAGTTGTCAATGCAAATATGGAACGCGCTATTCGTGTTGTTTCGATTCAACGAGGATTTGACCCCCGCGACTTTGCATTAGTCGCATTTGGTGGGGCTGGACCGATGCATGCCTGGGCGCTAGCCATTAATCTGGGAATACCGCGGGTCATAATCCCCAATGCTCCCGGTCTTCATTCAGCCTTAGGTTTGTTAGCTACAAATCTCCGCACTGATCAGAGCCAGACAGTCTTAGAATCCACAAAGTCCCCCAACCTAGCTAGACTACAGAAAACTTATCGACATCTCGAAGAAGACCTGCAAACCAGACTCACTGATCAAGGTATAACCCAGCAAACAATCACGTTCCAACGATTTGCTGATCTTCGATACAAGGGACAAGCGTACGAAATTACCTTATCCGTCCCAAAGGGAGGAATAACGAAGAACTGGATAGCTCAACTCGGAAACACCTTTCACAACCAACACAAGTTACAGTACGGGTTTTCAGACCCGAGTGCGCCCTTGACAATCGTGAATCTGCGGGTTATTGCTCAAGGTCCAATGCCAACCCTTAAGCTAGCCCCCATCTCCAAACAGCGAGGAACTCCAAAAGCCCTTTCATATCGTCAAGTGTTTTTTGAAGAAATAGGACACACCGTAAAGACACCAATTTTTGAACGGTCCGCTCTTGGTTTTGGTGCAGAGATAATCGGACCTGCAATTGTTGAGCAGCTAGATTCTACGACAGTTATTCATCCGAATTCTAAGGCCATAGTACATCGGGGAGGTAACATCATTTTGGAGGGTGCATAATGAAAATAGATCCCGTGTCTTTTGAGGTTCTCCGTAACGGATTCATCTCTGTCGCTGAAGAAATGGGTGCAACTCTGGTTCGAACAGCGTATTCACCAAATATCAAGGAAAGAAGAGATTGTTCAGCAGCAATATTCGATGGAAAAGGGCAAATGGTCAGTCAGGCAGAACACATTCCTGTTCACTTAGGCGCGATGCCTGAATCAGTCAAAGCTGCTCTTGATCTATTCCCCGCTTCAGAATGGAAAAATGGTGACACCGTCATCCTCAACGACCCTTTTGAAGGTGGCACCCATCTTCCTGACATCACTCTCATTTCCCCTGTGATATTCAACGAGGTGGTCTCCGGTTTTGTTGCCAACCGAGCACACCACGCGGATGTGGGTGGATCGGCACCTGGTTCAATGCCTGGAGCTGCCACAGAAATCTATCAAGAAGGCTTGCGAATCCCCCCAATTAAACTCATCAAAGCCGGCCAAATCAACCAAGAGCTTTGGCGGTTGATTCTTTCTAACGTTCGAACACCCAATGAACGACAAGGTGATCTTCGAGCTCAAATTGCAGCAAACGTCACTGGAGTAACACGGTTTGAAGCAATCCTAGCCAAATATTCCTCCCAGACGATTACTGATTTTCTTGTCGATTTCCACTCATATTCACGCCAAAGGATGTTGAAGCAAATTCAGCAAATGCCCAAAGGGGACTTCACATTCACGGATTACATGGATAATGATGGAATTTCTACAAAGCCAGTAGAGTTGAAGGTTACTGTCTCAATTCAGAAGAACAAGCTCATTTTCGATTTTACGGGAAGCAGCCCACAAACCCAAGGGAATGTAAATGCACCCTTAGCCGTTACCCTCTCATGCTCATATTATGTTCTCCGATGCGTGACAGATCCAACCATCCCAGTGAACGCTGGATGCTACTCTCCTCTAGCCGTTATTGCTCCTGAGGGATCTGTTCTCAATCCTCTGCCTCCAGCTGCGGTATCAGCAGGAAACGTTGAGACCTCGCAGCGTATAGTGGACGTGCTATTTGGGGCGTTGAAAGATGTTATTCCAGATCGAATTCCAGCGGCGAGTCAAGGGACCATGAACAACTTGACCATTGGCGGAGTCAATCCTGAAACCACACAGGTATTCACGTTCTACGAAACCATTGGTGGTGGATTGGGTGCACGCCCAAAGAAAGACGGAATTGATGGTATTCACAGTCACATGACTAACACCGCCAACACGCCAATTGAAGCCTTGGAAAGTAGCTACCCACTACGAGTTGAATGTTATCATCTAATTCCTGGTAGTGGTGGAAAAGGTCAATATCGTGGCGGATGGGGAATTCGTCGAGATATCAAAATCTTGGCTGAACAGGCAATTGTCTCAATTCAAAGTGAAAGGCGGCGGTTCGGACCTTGGGGATTACAAGGTGGGCTTCCTGGGCGTCTTGGAAAAAATCGCCATTGGCACAGAGGAAAGTGGAAAGAAATACCAGGAAAAGTGACATTAGCAGTAGAAAATGGAGACATCATTAGTATTCAGACCCCTGGTGGGGGTGGATACGGTAAGCCCATTCGAAAAACCTGATAATGCTTCGAAGAAGAGAACAATCCTCATCTCAGATGATAAGTCAATAGTAAAATCAGCAATCTTTTAGATAGATTCTAGGGGTTTAATCAAGGTGTAACTTGTGCGCTACTCAACTTTACCTAAAATTCTGATTTTCCTCATGATTGGTATTTTAACATCATCGATTTTTATTCAAACTCAACCCGCAATTCAACCAGCTCCACAGTCATCGAGCCAGTTGGCTCCGCCATTTTGGGAAATGCCAAATGGCACACTTTGGTTTTATGAATCCTTTAGCACAACAGAACTTCGTGACGATTCGGTGACTACGGTTGATGGATGGGGTAGTGGAATATTAACAAGCCCACGGGATTTTTCAGTTGAACAACTTGGCTACTATAATACTTCACCCTATGCAATTCACGCCTTGAGCGTTCAAGGACGAGCGGTGGTGATTGCTGGTTTTCAGGAGGTTTATTCCCTAAAAAGTCTCCAATATCTAAATGTTACAGTGTTACAGCAACTCGAAGTCGTGGATACTGACAATGCATCAACGTATCTGAGTGCTGTAAATATTGACGGGGATACCATTTTTGTTGGGGCAAATCAGAATCCTTCTCAGGCGTGGTCTGGATGGCTTGGGATTTATAATGCGAGTACACCGCACGAGATAACTTCTATTCCTGGCACCTCACAATGGCTTGATGGTGGTGTAATAGATTTAGAAATTCAAGGCCACTTTTTGTACGCAGCATTAACCAATAGTAGCAGTGGGTTTGGATTAGGTATCTGGGATATTATAGATCCTCGAAACCCCACACGAATAATAAACACGTATTCAATTTCAGAAATCAAAGGGCTTGCTATTGCGGGAGAAATCGCCCTGCTTGCATGTGGTGGTGACGGTCTTGAGATTGTTAATATTTCCACCCCGAATAATCTTGGAGGTCCACTGGGATCTTTAAGCTTACCAGGTATAACAACGGAGATTCATGTCGATGGAGCAATTGCCTATGCTTCTGCTGGACCGGCGGGTGTTCACATCATCGATATATCTGACCCAACAAATCCCCAGCTTCTCAGCACGTATAATACCACAGGAAATGCTCAGGAAATCGCACTCCAAGGGAAAACCCTCTTTGTGGCAGACGGACTCGATGGAGTCACCGTCCTCGACGTGATCAATCCAGCGAATCCCCTCATAGTAACTCAAATAGAACTTCCCTTTTCATGGGATGTCAAAATTTACGGGGGAGACCTTCTTGTAGCAACTGACAGGGGAGTTTACACTTATCGTATTGGAACTGGACTTACAAGGCTTCCCGTCGTTGGAAATTTCTCTTCTGGCTTAGAAATTCAGAGCTTACAAGTAAATGGTGAAATTGCGTACCTCGCCGCTGGTTCAAGTGGGCTGGTTACACTAAATATGTCAGACCCCGCATATCCATCAATAATGGGTCAAGATACCCAAGGATCAATGCCATTTTATCACACCATAAAGGTTCAGGGACATCTGGCGTATGTTACGAATTACTTCCGAGATATATCATACCGTGGTTTACTAGTGTATGATGTGAGTGACCCAACAAATCTTGAATTTCTTGGTAAGCTCCCTTTTCAATTTGCTACAGATCTTTGGATAGCAGGAGAACTGGCTTACGTTGCTAATGGACCTGATGGCGTAGTGATTTGCAATGTGTCCAACCCTCAGAATCCAGTCCAGATTACATCCTTTGATCACGCCTTTAATGCCACGGGAGTAGCGGTACAAGGATATCATCTATTCGTTGCTGATTCAAATTCTACGGGAGGAAGTTTTTACATTTACAATCTCCTAAACATCAATACCCCAATCCAGATTGGTGTTTACGAGGGATTACCCGAGGTTGAACACACAAATCTCGTCATCGATGGAGATGTCGCCTACTCAATAAACTACAACCGATTACTAATATGGAACATAACTGATCCTGCCAATCTAATTATTTCCACAGAAATTAACCACACAGTACCCATGGGAGGAATAGCTCTTTCCGGACCATATCTTTTAACCGTGAATGGAACGGATACAAATCTCTATAATACAACAAGACTTAGCCGCCCAGAACACCTTACAAGTCAGTCCTTTGGAGTGCCACAAAAGACCCCCATAATTCATGGTGACTATGTTTTCCTTACCTCTGGTTCATACATCAATGTTTTACGATATTTTCAGAGCGCAGGGACTACCTTCAAAACTGGTATTAGCCTTGCTCAATCGATCATTGCCGTTCAAGCCTGCGATCCGATTACTTGGCTTACACTCTTTTTCGATGGTTGGATTCCAAATGGCACAGACATTTCGTGGGAGGTTAGTTCAAGCCTAAATAATACATGGTATCCCATTGAACCAGAGATTCTGAAAACGCTTCCAAACGCTGTTGATTATCTATATTGGAGGGCATTTCTGCATACAAGCCGTGTGGATCGAAGCGTTCACATTTCCACACTGCAAATAGAGTATAGAAGAAACTTTCCTCCGGAACCACCGATTCTCTATGACCCGGGTGGGTCGGATTCAGATGGATCCATAGTTGTTAGCTGGTCACCCGGTTTTGATCGAGAAGGGATTCTGTTTTATCGACTTCAAATGAGTAACTATCCCACTTTTGCTTCCATCACAGATGAATGGATACTCAAAGATACAAGCTTGAGTGTTACAGGACTAACAGAGAGAACCTATTATTTCCGAGTTCTACTGGTTGATATTGGGAATCGTTCCACCATATGGAGCAATATAGAGTCGATAACAATTGACTATATTCACGCACCCACCCCTCCAGTTTTATCAGCGTTGAATGAAGTCGATGAGGATGGTCTATTCTGGATTTATTGGAGTCCCAGTAGTGATGCCGATGGATTGATTAGCAATTATGAAGTCCAAATGAGTTATTCTAATGAGTTCATAACTATCACAAACCAATGGACAACGAAAGATACAACGCTCCTTGTACACGGATTATCAAATGGCACCTATTATCTTCGAGTGCGTTCCATGGATAATGATCACATATTTAGTTCGTGGAGCAATGTTGCCTCAACTCAAGTCCTAATACCGGCTCCGGAGACATCAATGCAAGTACCATTTGATACAAATCTGATTATCGGATTCGGAATCGTCGGGCTTATCATAGTAGGAATAGTTGCGGTAGCTTGGTTATGGCAACGGCGAAGACAATCATAATAACCCGACAAGAAGAATTTCACTGTAGCAGAAGAGGAGTCCGAAATAGATTAACAAAAGTCCAAAGAATCCAATGAGAATTTTATATCCTTTTGAACCAATCAGATGGGCCCCTCGTTGGGTTGCCAAAGCAGTTCCAGCCAACCATACGTAGTCAATCCAGACATGAGACAAGAACATGATGATGACACCAGCAAGCGCCGCAAATAGGAGTGCTGTGAGAACAATATTGGCTCCAACAGTGAACCACCACACAATAAAGAAAGGATTCAGGGCAGAAAAGACTAAACCTATAAGAAAAGGATGGCGCGCTGGTTTTGTTTTAGCCAAATCGGTTTGCTTAACTTGATCAACGGGGGTTAGGGCTTCTCGTATTTGTAATGCGCCAAAAACCAGGAGCACTCCACCACCTAGAATGGCTATGAGGAATTGCACAATTGGAATGTAAATGACGTAACTTAATCCAAAGGCTATGAGAAGAATAACAGGTAATTCAACACAGGTGTGACCTAAAGAAAGCCAGATGCCTCCTTTCCATCCCCACCGTGGTGCATTGGATAAATTCGTGAATAACAGTGGTCCGGGTGCAAGGGCTCCACTAAAGGAGATGAGAATAACACCCAAGAGAAAGAGAACGAATGGATTCACAAAATAGCCTCTGAGGAGATTATTGGATGTCTTATGATTCGTTGAACGATTTTAGTCTAGCGTATCCATGATAGCTATTGGTTCTTCCTCGTGGATAACTTCTGGTTCACTTTGTTTGTGTTCAGGTTCTTTAACTGCAAGCCCAAAGAGGAAAGTGCCAATCAATACGAGACCTGCTGAGAGAATGAATGTGTCGACTATGGCTTGTGTGGCTGCAGCTTCAGGTGGGGCACCCATATTCAGGTAATCGTTCATTCGCCATGTGGCATATACGCCTCCTACAGCCGTGGGAGATGTTCCGAAGGAAATGGTCCAGACCGCATTGTATATCCCGAACAATTCTCCACGACGGTCCTCGGGAATCATGTCGGCAGCTAGGGCATAACCGAGTGTATGGGCAGTCGGGCGGACAATACCATTTACTCCATTAACAACTAACATTCCAAGTAAAGAATTGACAGTCCCGTAGAAGATGGATGTTATCGCTTGGATGATGAAAGCTCCTATGATAACAGGTTTCCGACCTACCCAGTCTCCAAGAATCCCGGAAACGGGAGAAGCCACAAGGCCGACAGCCGAGTTGACGTTGCGAACGAGACTAATTTCAATAGAGTTGAGATTGAGTCCAGTTCGTAGGAAGATAGTAAATAGTGAAAGGTAGCTCACCCAACCTACTGTGATAAAAGCCCAGACACCAAGGAAAAGAAGATAGTTCTTGGGATACCGGTCCCAAAACCCGAGCCTTGGGTCAGAGGATATGGTTGGGTCTGGAAGTCCTTCAGGTGTAATTGGGTGTTGGACTTCGGGAACCGTGGCAACTAATGTGATAACACTACTGAACATGATTCCGGCAGCGATTGGGAAGACCCAGAAGAAACCAGCCCCAGGAACCGGAAAATCATATAAAACGCCAATTATCGTTGCGCCAAAGATGCGACCAATAATCCCTACGGCATTGATGCGGCCCATTAGGGTTGAGCGTTCATTGGGTTCAGTTATGTCAGCAAAGAGTGCCGACCACCCGGTATTTGACATAGACCAGACTGCTTCGACAATAGTCAACCCAAGGATAATCGTCCATATGGTGATATTAGTCCAAATGACCAGATAACCAATCCCAGCAAAGGTTTCTCCCACCACGATGAATAATCTTCGCCTTTGAATTCGATCGCTGACCCGTCCCCACACGAACGCTTGCATTGCCGCATTAGCAAGCATCGGAAGCGTGATGACTAATCCAATCTGAATAAAATTTGCCCCAAGCACTTCAGCCATGAACAGGGTAAGAAAGGTATAGAAAATGGCCCGACGGGCATTCACCATGAATTGAAACGATCCCATGCCCACCTGGATTTTTTTCTGCACGCCCTGGCCCCACTAGCTGTTAATGCGAACCCGAATAAAATAGGAAGAGGGCGTCATATCTACGCTCCTCAGAGTTTCACGATTAGTATTTGAAAAAGCCCTCTTTGGTCTTCATACCAAGCTTTCCATCTTTGACCATTTGCCTGAGCAGTGGATGCGGAGCATAAAAGTCGTCATACTCTTTGGCGATGAATTCAAGTTTTTCGACGACCGCATCAAGTCCTAAGGAATCGGCAAGCTCCAGAGTGCCGACAGGCTGGTTGAATCCCAGTTTCATAGTCTTATCAATGTCAGCAGGCGAAGCCACATCATCTGCGACGAGTTCCGCTGCACGGTTAATACCAACTACAACGACTAATTGGGGATCGAACTTGTCAGCAAGTTCCTGAGACCATACAGTTGGACGTTGCCATCGATTCCCTGGATGTTCGTAAAAGCCCTTTCCAGTTTTTACACCAAACTCACCCTTTTGCACTTTCTCTTCCAAGCATTTGGACATTTTCATACCCGGAATTCGAGTAGTCATGAATTTAAGGATATTATAGACAACATCAATGCCTACAAAGTCCAATAATCCAAAGGTGCCCATGGGGAGGCCAAGTTTCATTGTCGTAGCGGAGTCAATTACTTCGGGAGTAAATTTGCCTGTGTCAACAAGTTGACCTACAAAATTCAACGGAAACATTTGAATGCCGTTGGCAATGAATCCTGGAACATCTTTGTGACACATGACAGGTTCTTTGCCCATCTTCTCAGTCAAAGCGTAAATGACCTTAGCAACATTATCTGATGTCTTTTCCCCTTTGATAATCTCGACGATATTCATTCGGACAACCGGCGAGAAAAAGTGCATTCCGACAACTTTCTCAGGTTGCTTCGTTGCTGAGGCTACATCCGTGATAGGGAGTGAACTGGTATTCGTTGCTAGAATTGCCTTCTTAGGTGCTTTAGCCTCAATATCAGCGAATACTTCCTGCTTCAGAGAGAGTATTTCAGGAATGGCTTCGACAACCAAGTCTGCATTTTTCACCGCTGCGTCTCGATCAGTGGAAATGCTAATACGGTTGAGGATTGCGTCGTGGTCAGCTTGAGCGATTCTACCTTTTTCGAGGAACTTTCCAAGGCTCCATTGAATGTTACTGAGCCCTTTTTGGACGAAATCATCTTTGATATCGACCATTGTTACGGTGTATCCGGCTTGGGCAAAGGATTGGGTGATACCGTGACCCATGAGTCCTGCTCCAAGCACAGTGATGTTTTTCACATCTTCGGCTTTCACATAAATCACCATGAAGGTGTTTCATTCGAATTGGTAAAGCTGTGTGCTTCGAAAGTTCTTAAAGCTTCATGTTGTTTTTGCACAGATTTCGTTGGATAATTAAATCAATCCGAGTAAAGTAAGAATGAAGTTTCGTGTTGGTGGGAAGAGAAACAGGATAAGCAATGTTGTGAGGAGGCCGAGGGTGCCGTAGACGATTTTCACCTTGTTTCGTCCCCAGAATGACGCATGAAGTTTGTGCATCTGTTCAGTGCTGTGTTTGTAGCGTGCGAACATCCATGGGAGTTGGTCGGCAAATTCGCCAACAGTTTTTCCTTCTTCGAAATAGGGTGTAATGGATTGATGGATGGGTGCCCCGTCTTTGACGGTAAGGGGTTCTGGTGTATTCCAGTTGAATAGGAAATCAATGATGGGATTAACTCCTCTGACTTTGACGGCATTTTGGTACCAGAGCTCACGCCAATGATAATCACTTGTGATCCATTCGATTTTTCCGGTGCGTGCATTGACCCAGATATCTGCTCGCTCCCAATCATCGTGGGGGAGTGGAAACGTTAGTTCCAAGGGCCAGTACCACACGTAGCGATAGACCCAATAGGCGTCGGCTTCAAGCCATGTGTTGATTCCATGGGCGAGGTTTTCAGGATGCTGAGCTGGGGCGAAGTCTTGTGGGATGGGGAGCCATTTTTTTCCGTCCCAATACCGGGATTCGGGGAAATGTATCCACTGGTCTTTACCGCGTACACGGGTTTTGAAGTAGGGATTGAGTTCCCGGCGTGTGCTATAGAAGTAGAGGCTAGCGGTGTGAATTTTTGGTGGTCGACCAAAGAATTTCGCGATGAAGTTGAATCGACGACTGAAGCTGACGTGGGGACGGGTCCAGAGTTCGATTTTTCGTGGATTGATAATATTCCGAATTATTGTGGTGTCAGTGTTACCCGGTGGTGTGATGAGAAGATCACAGCGGTCCTTTTCACGAGCCATGATACCGATTTCGTGGGGAAAGGCTCTTTCACGGAATCCACGGATGTATTTTGATTGCCCGCCACTGCGATCGTTGCCTTTCATTTCGTATTGATTGGTTTGATCTTCGCCTTGCCAGTCATCTCGGTAGAGTCCATGTTCATAGCGTTGGCTCCAGTAATCTCGAAAGAGATGAGCACGTGGTGGTTTGAAGATAACTGGACCATCTTGTTTGTTTCTAGCCCAACTAGCTCGAATGAGTTCAATTGAACCCAATCGTTGTCCAAGGGCAAAGCCAGTAACCTTCAGAGGAGTCTCTTCTTCAACACCGAGTGGAGAGAGAGCATAGCGAATTTCAGATTCGAAGGAATCCGGATAGGTGGCGAGGTCGGCTTCCCGATGAAGATCGGCTGTAAGTCGACGTATGCCAAAGAAAGTTGAACTGGCTGCTGTGAAGGTGAAGAGGGCTTCTACCCATTCTCCACGTCCATCTTCAAATTCAACGTAATAATCCGTAATGAGGAGACGAGGATCCCAAGTTTTGGGATCGAGAAAGATATCGAGACGGTGATTGGTCCAGCCCTGACGATAGTTAGCTCCCGGGGCGGGTGTTACCTCACCGGGTTCAAAACAAACCCAGAGCCGGTAGATATAGTACTCTCCGTCATACTTCGCATCGCCGATAAAGACGGTGCCATAGAAGAGCTCTTGAAAGTTAACCCCATTTCGAAGTCGGGGCATTGCTAGCTCTTCGGCTGTCATGATTCGCGGAGGTGTTTTGATTCGGAGAAACTCATATTCCCCTTCGATTCGTAATGGCACTGGCATTTCGAGAGAAATGTTACTTTCAACCATGTAGTTATTACCTGATTGAAATTCACGTTTTCCTTTGTATCGGAGATTGAATCGGTA
>JAEOSV010000198.1 GCA_016840185.1 Candidatus Hermodarchaeota archaeon
GGAGAATTAGAACTAGACTCCACGTTAGTCGCCGGTTTCTTTTCTGCCATCCGCGAATTTGCCCGAATGATATCAAAAGGTAAAGGAGAAGCACGAATCGTAGAGATGGGTGAATTTTACATCACCTACGCTGCAGGTGATTATATCGTCATAGCTGCAGTTGTTGACAAAGACGACAACCGACTCCAAGTCCTACAAGCCCTTGACAAGGTCATAGACCGCTTTTCAAACATCTATGAAGAAACCCTCAAAACCTGGGATGGGAAACTTGTCTTTTTCTCCTTCACTCCTGAACTGAATCAAATGCTCAACAACGGATTCATCGGCAAAGACGAGGCCCCTCAACCCAAACTTAAACGTGGGCTTCCCAAACTCATGGTGAAATTGGGGCAAATCACTGAGTTAGAATATAACGTTGCCAAACAGTGCGACGGTGGCAAAACTCCGAAAGAAATTGCTGCAATCGTCAATCTTCCCCAAGATGACGTGGAAGTCCTCTTATATCGACTCAATAAACTCGATTTAATCGAGTAGCATCCTTCTTTTTCCTATTCGCTAGCCTCGAGTAATACTCCCATGGCAATTATTCCGATTGCTAACATGACCATTATAGGTGCAATGAACACGCCCAAGGTCGGAAGAACAGCCTGAAGGACGCGTCCACCATAATACACCAGAAACCCTGTACCCAATAGAAAGTTGCTTGTCCGGAGCTGCCCAGTCAATTGGATTCCAATGTAAAAGAACAGAGCCGGTAACACGATGACATACAATGGAAGAATAGCGAAATTGGAGCTGATGTAGCCCATCGTCAAAACACCACCCGTAAGCGACGGTGGCCAGAAGAGCCAGGGTAGAACCAAGATGAGTACTGCGATGATAAGTGGTGGTGAGGAAATTAGGACAATTTGCCACAGTTTCCGTTCTAGAATCTGATATGCCAAAGCAAGAAAGACAGTGAAAATTGCCAACCACGAAGTAACGGTTGCTAGTCGCCACCAAATTTCGATATGCGCATAAAAGTCCCAAACGAGATAGAAAATTCGACCAATGCCAAGCAGGAGGAAGAACAACCCGAAGCCTAGATGGAACGGATTTCGTTTCTCGCGATATCGAAACGCGAGGAAGTAGATGAAGAGCAGAAAGAAGTATCCAATGATGATAAACCATAAACCAATAATTAATGTGTCAAACTCAGTAAACTGCATTACGACACCCTCGGTCCACGTGGAAATAGTACTATACTGAGTCTACTTTCTTCTCCATATAAGCCTAGTGTTCGCAAATTCAGTCTTGAAGAACCCGGTAAGAGGAAAATGTTTTTACCTTTACAAATGTAAAGGTCATCGCCACTCATCCTTGGGGTGACCTTCGTGATCGATCGACGAGTAATTAATGGGTCAAAAATTGATAGTGAGCTTGCGGAGGACATGACCAAAGCGGGTCTTGATCGAATTCGGTCCTGCATTCAATGTGGTACCTGCACGGGTTCGTGCCCAGCAGGACGTCGCACCGCGTATAGAACCCGTCAACTAATCCGAAAAGCTCTCCTAGGGCTACGTGAAGAAGTTTTGTCAGATCCAAATCTATGGCTCTGCTCAACATGTGGTACATGCACAGAACGCTGCCCTCGTAAAATTGATGTCACCGAAGCAATTCTTTATTTGCGAAATCTCTCCTGCGAAGCAGGTTATATGCGTCCCGAACACCAGGGCGTCTCCCACAAACTCATCGAAACAGGACATGCTGTCCCCATCGATGACGAGAAATGGAGCAAAATGCGTGAAGAACTCGGGCTGGATCCCCTTCCTCCTACTGTTCATTCATACCCCAAGGCAGTGAAGGAAATTCAACATATAATCAAAAAGACGGGCTTTGACAAGCTTGTCAATTATAAGGAGAGCAAAAAGGATGGCAAAACATAGATACAGTTTCTTCCTTGGCTGCGTCATTCCCAACCGTCTGCCCCAAATTGAAGCCGCAACGCGCCTAGTGGTACCAAAACTCGATATTGAACTCGTCGAAATGAAAGGTGCCTCCTGTTGCCCCGCACCTGGGGTAATCAAATCCTTTGACAAAGACACCTGGTTATCAATCACCGCACGCAATCTTACCCTCGCAGAGGAAAACGGTTTAGATATACTTGTTCTATGCAATGGCTGTTACGGAACCCTCATCGCAGGTGTAGCGGATCTAAAGGACGCAGACACAAGGAAACGTATCAACAAGATTCTGAAAGGAACAGGACATCAATACAAAGGCACTATTACCGCCAAACATCTGGTCGAAGTCCTGTATAATGACATCGGCAAAGACGCCATAGAGGAAACCGTCGAAAATCCCATTGATGCACGGTTTGCTATTCATATTGGTTGTCACCTTCTGAAACCCAGTGACATTCGACCTTTTGGCGTCGTCGAGGATTTCACCCTTGTAGACGAACTAGTCGAATCAGTCGGCGGCACAACGGTCGACTACAAACTCAAAGACATGTGTTGTGGAGCTGGGGGCGGATTACGATCTGCTGAACTTGAAGTTTCGCTAGACATGGTTCGAGAAAAACTCGAAGCAATAAAACAGGCAAAAGTCGATGCGCTGGTCAACGTCTGTAACTTCTGCCACTTACAATTTGATTTAGGGCAAATGCAAGTGAACAAACACTTCGGCACCGACTACCAAATCCCTATCCTATACTATACACAGCTCTTAGGGCTAGCCCAAGGGTTTACACCCAAACAAATGGGATTGGATAGGCACTTCATTTCAGTAGCACCCTTCTTAGACAAAATTGGGATGAGCGTGTGATGTTGACAAGACAGGAACGAAGCCCCATTTTACCAGAGGAGGAATCCACTACGAAATACCAGATTTTCGTAAATGTAGACTGGTGCAAAGGGTGTGGATTCTGTTACACCTTCTGCCCACGGGAAGTACTCGAAAAATCAACCCAATTCAACACAAAGGGCTACTACCCACCCATCGCGACCAACATTGACCGCTGTGTTGGCTGTGGACTGTGTGAAACAATATGCCCAGACTTTGCCATTCATGTCGAAGAAAAAGCGACCAAATCTAAGAAGAAAAAGGGTGAGAAGTGATGGATAAGGCGGTATTAACGGGAGATATGTTCACACAAGGCGACATTGCTGCCGCAGAAGGAGCCCTGGCAGCTGGTTGTCGATTCTTTGCAGGGTATCCAATAACCCCCGCCACTGAAATCGCCGAGCGGATGGCTTACCGACTTCCACGAATTGGTGGACGTTATATCCAAATGGAAGATGAAATCGCATCGTGCACCGCTGTTGTCGGAGGATCTTATTCAGGCGTCAAATCCATGACCGCCACCTCAGGACCAGGAATAAGTCTAATGAACGAAACCATTGGGCTAGCTGTAATGACTGAAACCCCCATGGTCTTAGTTAATGTAATGCGTGGTGGACCATCAACCGGGCAACCCACTGAAGCAAGTCAAAGTGACATCATGCAAGCCAAATGGGGCAGCCACGGTGATTATGAAATCATAGCATTGATTCCCTCTTCTGTCCAAGAAATGTTTGATCTGACCATTAAAGCATTCAACTTATCTGAACAATTTCGAGTCCCGACTTTTATCCTTGCTGACGAAATCATCGGGCACATGCGCGAACGCCTGGTTATCCCACCCGAAGACGAAATTGAAATCGTAAATCGGAAAAAACCCACCGTTCCACCCGAGGAATATCTGCCATTCAAAGCTGATGCGGATCTTGTTCCGCCTATGGCAACCTTCGGGGAGGGCTATCACTTCTATGCCACGGGACTCACTCATGATGAACGCGGATACCCAGTCATGAACGATGAAGCCCAACTCGCTTTAGTTCCACGACTGTGTGACAAAATCCGGAAAAATGTCGACAAAATCACCGAAGTAGAGAGTACCGACACCGAAGATGCAGAAATCCTTCTAGTCGCCTACGGCGGTGAAGCCCGAACAGCAATGCGCGCCGTCAAGGATGCTCGAGCCAACGGAATGAAAATCGGGCTCTTCCGCCCAATCACAGTTTGGCCGTTTCCAAAGGAACAACTGAAAGAAGCTGCTGCCAACGCCCAGCACGTAGTCGTTGCCGAACTCAATTATGGTCAATTAGTGGGTGAAGTAGAACGCGTCATCCGGAATGAAGTACCCGTCCATTTGATTCCGCGGGTCTGCGGAAGTCCCCATACACCCAAAGAACTCATGAAAGAAATTAGGAGCCGAATAAAGTGACCACCACTACACGCACCACCACCGAAGGAGAACATCCAATCCTCAACTACATTCGTCGCGACCGACTACCCCACATCTTTTGTAGCGCCTGCGGCATCGGCACCGTGCTTCAAGCCTTTGCCAATGCCCTCCGTAGTCTAGACTATGATATGAATCGCTTAGTCGTCGTCAGCGGAATTGGTTGTACAGGACGTGCCAGCGGCTATTTTGCTGCTGACAGTTATCACACCACTCATGGCCGAGCCATTGCCTTTGCCTCAGGCGTAAAAGTGGCGAAACCCGAGTTAACCCCCGTAGTCATTAGTGGAGATGGCGACCTCTTTGCCATTGGTGGAAATCACTTCATTCATGCCGCCCGACGAAACGTCGATATGCTGGTAATCTGCATCAACAACTTCAACTATGGAATGACCGGCGGGCAAATGGGTCCCACCACACCCGACTCCGCCATAACGGTCACCTCCCCTGATGGAAACATCGAACACCCATTCAACCTCGTCAGCGTTGCCGCGGCATCCGGAGCGGTCTTCGTTGCCCGATGGACTGCCCTTCATGCTCGGCGTCTGACCAAATCCATCGAAAAAGCTCTCCAAAAACCAGGCTTCAAATTCATCGAAGTCATCTCACCTTGTCCCACACTCTATGACCGATACAACCGCCACGGTTCAGGGCTCGATGTCATGAAAAAGTACCGAGAAATTTCTGTCATCCGCAACTTCACGGATCCAATGCAAGCTGAAATCGATTACCGAACCCGCATTGTCTGCGGTGAATTTGTAGACACTGAAAAACCTGAATTCACTGAACTGCTCGCAAAACAGGCTGATGAACTCCAGAAAAGGTGAAACTGAACCATGACACGCACAGAAATACGACTTGGTGGCTTAGGCGGACAGGGCATAATCAAATCCGCTGTAATCATCGGAGAAGCCGCAACCATTCATGACGGGAAAGAAGCCGTCCAAACAGCCTCCTATGGCCCCGAATCCCGGGGTAGTGCCTGTAAAGCTGAAGTCATCATCTCCGATACACCCGTTGATTACCCCTTGGTTCTCTCTCCACAAGTCATGGTTGCCCTATCCAATGACGCCTTCCACAAATACAAAGAGGATCTCATTGACGGCGGCATCGCAATTATCGATTCTGACTTAGTGAAAGCGGGAAAAATTAAGGCAAGTGTGCAAGTGTATGAAGTACCCGCTGCGGCTACGGCTCACCAAGTTCTCAAAAACCCCTTGGTCACCAACGTCGTGATGCTCGGTGCATTCACGGCAATAACTCAAGCCGTATCCCCCGAAGGAATGCGCAAAGCCATTTCCAATGCCTTTCCAAAATACAAAGAACTCAACCTCCGTGCCTTCGACGAGGGTATGCAACTCGGACAAGAAGCCATGGACAAATCCAAACAAAAGAAGTGAGAAATCCCATGTCAACAGAACAACCCAAAATTGGCGTCTTCATCTGCCACTGCGGCTCAAACATCGCTGGAGTAATTGACATCCCCACCCTTGTCGAATTCGCCGCAGCCCTTCCCAACGTAGTAGTGGCTGAGGACTACCGATACATGTGCTCCGATCCTGGACAAGACCTTATCAAGGAACGTGCCCGTGAAAAAGGGTTAAACCGCGTGGTCGTTGCCGCGTGCAGCCCGACACTTCACGAACCTACTTTCCGACGCGTCCTTGAAAACGTGGGATTGAATCCATTCTTCTTCGATATGTCTAACATCCGGGAACACTGCTCTTGGGTCCACACCCATGAAGAAGAAGCAGCCCTTGAAAAAGCCAAAGACCTCGTCAAAATGGCTGTTGCCCGCGCTGCCGAACTCGAACCCCTCGATCAAAAACTAGTCGATGTCAAAGCCAAAGTCCTCGTCGTCGGAGCCGGCATTGCCGGTATCCAAGCCGCCCTCGACATCGCCGATGCAGGATACAAAGTCTACCTTGTTGAAAAAGAACCCAGCATCGGCGGACACATGGCCCAACTCGACAAAACCTTCCCAACCTTGGATTGTTCAAGCTGTATCCTTACCCCCAAAATGAGTCTCGTAGGACAACATCCAAACATCGAATTACTCACCTACAGTGAAGTTCGTGAAGTCGAAGGGTATGTCGGCAACTTCAAAGTCAAAGTGGAAAAGAAACCTCGCTATGTCATTGAAGACAAATGTACTGCCTGTGCTGACTGCCTTGAAGTGTGCCCCGTAAACGTTCCCGATGAGTTTAACTCCGGTCTCGGGTGGCGAAAAGCCATCTATATTCCATTTGCCCAAGCGGTCCCGAATGCATACGTTCTGGATACGGAACACTGCCTTGGAATGACCCCCATTGCATGCGGGAAATGTAAAGACGCCTGCGAAGCCGAAGCAATCAACTATGAAATGAAACCTGAAATCCTCGAACTGGATATCGGCGCAATCATCGTTGCTACCGGATTCGAACTCTTTGATGCTATGCAGCAACTCGAATATGGCTATGGCAAATATCCCGACGTCATGACCAACCTAGAGATGGAACGCATGCTCAGTGCGGCCGGACCCACTGATGGCAAGATAATCCGCCCCTCAACCATGAAGAAACCCAAGCATATCGCCTACATCCAATGTGTGGGGTCACGAAACGAACGCTATAACGCCTATTGCTCACGCGTCTGTTGTATGGCGGCCTTAAAGCAAGCCCGGCAGGTCCGCGAAAAATATCCCGACATCCAAGTCACCATCTTCTACATTGATATGCGCGCCTTTGGGAAAGGCTATGAAGAATTTTACGAAACCACCGCCCGCGAACACGGTGTCACCTTTGTAAGAGGCCGTGTCTCAGAAGTTCGCGGATCCTACGAATCCGATAAAATTGTTGTCCGCGCCGAAGACACCTTTCTTGCCCAACCCGTCGAAGCAGAAGCAGACATCGTAGTCTTATCCTGTGGACTTGAAGCACCCAAAGATCTCCCCGAGTTTGCACGAGTCCTCGGCTTACAACGGAGCGCCGACGGCTTCCTATTAGAAGCCCATCCCAAACTTCGCCCAGTTGAAACGAATACGGATGGCATTTTCATCGCTGGCGCCGTGCAGGGACCCAAAGACATCCCTGATACCGTAGCACAAGCCAAAGGTGCTGCCTCCAGCGCACTCACGATGGTCGCCGCAGGCAAAGTCAAAGTTCAACCTTACGCTGCCATCGTCAACGAAGACCTCTGTGCCGGCTGTGGCATCTGTGAAGCCTCATGCCCATACGCCGCTGTGAAAGTCGTAGATAATCGTGCTCAAGTTACCGAAGCCCAATGCAAGGGCTGTGGCACCTGTGCAGCAGCCTGTCCTAACCAAGCCATTGCACCCCAACACTTCACCATGGAACAAATCATCGCTCAACTTGACGCCCTATTCCAGGAAGCGAAATAATAATGACCAACAAGAACTGGGAACCCAAAATCGTCTGCTTTGCCTGTCGTTGGTGCAGCTACGCTGGAGCCGACATGGCTGGAACCTCCCGAATCCAATATCCCGCCAATGCCCGCGTCATCCGTGTCAACTGCAGTGGACGGGTAGATCCCCAATTCATCTTACGCGCCCTTAAACTCAAAGCCGACGGCGTCCTCATCGCTGGATGCCACTTCGGCGACTGCCACTACATTTCCGGTAATTATCAGACTTCTCGACGTGTTGCCCTTCTCAAGGAATACCTCAAAGAAATCGGTCTCGAACCCGAAAGACTACGATTAGAATGGATTTCCGCTGCAGAAGGCCACAAATTCGCCGACACCATGAAGTCATTCGTAAATGAGATTAAGCTTTTAGGACCCAATCCGCTAGCCAACGGAGGACCCGAATAACATGACAAAACCAAGTCTAGCCGTGGAAACGCTCAGCATCTGTTCAGGCTGTGAAATTGCCATCCTCGACCTACACCTAGCACTTGCCGACGTCCTCGACGCCATCGACCTCAAATACATCCAAGTCCTCATGGACCACCGCGAACCACCCAAAGAAGGCGTCACCGTTGGTTTTGTCTCCGGCGGAGTCCGAAACGAAGAACACCTCCACCGCCTCAAAATGCTCCGCGAACGCAGCGCCGTTCTCGTCGCATTCGGCGCCTGCAGCGCTTTTGGCGGCGTTCCCGGATTAGCCAACTTACACACCAAGGACGAACTCATGGAAGAAGTGTACATCAACACCAAATCCACCGTCAACCCCAAGAAAATCATCCCCCACAAAATCGTCCCCCCTATGCTCGACGAACTCCACCCCGTCGACGACTTTGTCAAAGTTGACTACGTACTCCCCGGCTGCCCACCCCCACCCAAACTCATCGCCGAACTTGTCACAAGCCTCCTTGAAGGCAAAGAATTCAAACTCGAAGAAAAAACCGTCTGCGACCAATGCCCCCTCATCAAAGAAGAAAAAGCCGTCACCGAATTCAAACGCTGGGGCACCGACACAGTGTTCACCGACCGCTGTCTCCTCGAACAAGGCTACCAATGCCTTGGACCCAGCACCCAATCCGGCTGCGAAGCCCGCTGTCCCACAGCCCTCTCCCCATGCAGGGGCTGCTTCGGACCCACCGCCAACGTCGAAGACCAAGCTTCACAAATGATCGGCGCCCTCGGCAGTATCGTAATTCAGGAACCCACAAAAGCACCCGCACCCGAACAAATCGTCAAAGAAATCCCCGACCTCGTTGGCACCTTCCTACGGTTCACCTTTGCACACTCCACCTTCAAAAAAGCCGTTCACACCAACGTGGTCAAAACCAAAAAAGCGGAGGTTAAAACATGAGCTCAAAAAAGAAAACCGTCACCATCGCACCAGTGTCTCGCGTCGAAGGACACGGCGCCATTACAATTAACTTAGATGAAAAAGGCAACGTCGCCAAAGCCCACTTCTCAGTCATGGATGTCCGGGGCTATGAAAAATTCATGCAAAATCGCCCCGTCGAAGAGGCAAACCGCATCGCCACACGCATGTGCGGCATCTGCCCAGTCAGCCACCATCTCACATCCTCCAAAGCTGCTGATGCACTATATGCCGTTAATCCTCCCCGAACCGCCAAACTCCTCCGCGAACTCATGCACCAAAATCAAATGCTGCACTCACATGTTCTACATTTCTTCTACCTTGCAGCTCCAGACCTCCTTATCCCCGATGGCGACCCCTCAACCCGCCACGTGGTCACCCTTCTCAAACAAAACCCCGATCTTGTCAAGAAGGTTATTCGTCTCCGCCAAATCGGACAAGACGGCATCAAAGTCACCGGCGGACGATCCATCCACCCCGTGACCTCCCAAGCCGGCGGCATCTCCAAACCCCTCAGCGAAGAAGAACGCGACGAGATGCTCCAATGGAACGAAGAAGCCTACAACCTCTTCCACGAACTCTTCCCCGTCGTCCAACCCCTCCTCGGACAAGTGGAACTCCTCGACGAGCTCAAAACCGGCTATGTCGGCCTTGTCAACAATGGCAACCTCGAATTCTACGACGGACCGGTCCGTATGATTGACAGTGTCGGTAAACGCCTCGCCGAATACCCCGTTAAAGATTACCTCAAATACATCGGTGAACATGTCGAAGACTACTCCTACCTCAAATTCCCCTTCTACCTTCCCAAGGGCTGGCCCAAAGGCATCTACCGCGTCGGACCCCTCGGTCGCATCAATGTGGCTGATAAGATTTCTACCCC
>JAEOSV010000199.1 GCA_016840185.1 Candidatus Hermodarchaeota archaeon
AATCTTTTCACTTGGTGGTATTCTGTTCATGGCGTGAGTGTCCTTTCTGCCCCTCGAGGGCGGTGGTCTAGACGACCCAAGGATAACTCACGCCGTTTATTTTTACAGCATTATAGGGACATCACCACCCGGAATCTGCAATGCACATTGTCGTAATGTTCGACCTTTCTTAGTCTGAAAAAGCTTTTTTAGATCGGCATATTGGTTTGTGGGTAATGATTCCAAACAATCGAAACACAATCTAAATTCACTGTCATATTCTCCTTTCAACAGACAATGAGACAATATTTCCGGGGTGCTGCTAGTCCAGTTCTTGATGGCTTTCTTGATTTTTTCTGGTGGATTCATGTGGTTGCATTCAAATAATCGCTCCCAGAACGAACGTGAATGTGGTTCTGATAAGAAAAGCCCTGCTTTGACAGAAAGAGGATGAGGATTGCTGAAGAGAAACATCAATGAAGAGAATTTATCCCCAGTAATTTCTGGATGTATTTTTTCAGTTTTAAAGGTTAGTGATTCCTGTTCATCGTTAAAGGAACAAATTGTTAACAAATTAATAAAATCATCAAGCTGTTTAATTCTTGTTTTTATAGCATCATATTGGTCATTTAGGAAAATTGTTTGTTCTATGATAATGGTGTTCATGTATAATTATTTCATCATATAACGGCCTCGAACTCAGCGGCCCGGCACGGCAATACATGACCCAATAGCCCGCTGAGGCCATAATTGATATACGTAGATTACTGTAAATCTAGGGGTTGTTCAAGAATCAAAATGCCCCCAACCTGAGGGGGTCAGGCTGAGGGCTGAGGTGGGCTTGCTTGTGCTTACCCTAGAAGGAAACAGCATCCTCCGAATCTTGCAGGGTGAGGGCGAAATTTATTGAGTCATGGGTAGCTTACATCCAAGCAGACACTATAAGCAGTTATCTGTGTTGAATTGGAACATCCACACATCCAATATGTAGGAGTACCCATAGTCGTGTTCGGTATTGAAGCTTCAAGATTCCTTGGTGCATTGCATGCACATCCTCCTCCAACAAGCACATCGCCAGCATTGCATGGAATGGAATTAAGATTCTCACCAACTCCAGAATTAAACGTGACATAAGTTGATACAACATAATCCCCCACGTCACTGCATGTCCATGAGGATGTGGGAATACTCCATTTCGCAACTTGGTTATTCGTACAGGATAATCCCATTAATGTGTCGTCATCATTCGCTTCCGCAAGTTCATAACCTTTCTTTATATATACCGACATCTCGCCACGAGTGACAGGATTATCCGGTCTGTATGTGCCATCCCCATAGCCAGAAACAATGCCATTATCCTTCAACCAACATATAAAGGATTCAGCCCAGTGCCCGCCAGTATCGGGGAAACATGATGCAGCAAAGACATGGGGAACAAGAATTAACAACAAAACAAGTGTACTTGCTGCAACACTTACCAGAATGACATGAGATTTCTTTAAACGTGACATAGCTTTCCTACTCTAAATGAATGAGTTTAGATTATGGTTTTTTGTTTCAGGAAGGTGAAAGGCTTGAAACGTATGGAGTTTGATATTTAGAGGTCAGTAACCCCTTCCTTCCTGTCCTTTGATACGCCAGTATGTAATTCCATACTAACTTAAATTGTCTAGAAAGGGATTTACAGTTAGTTTACAGACTGAAGGGGGTCAGGCTGGGGGCTTTGCACTATTATCACGGAAAGGGGGGATGTACCCAAGAACCTTTAACTGTTGCTATCTCACTCGTCAATCTCCCAATTTCTTTTTTCTGTTCAAGAAGCATAGATAGAAGGACATACTCTATAGGTGTTAGACGTTCAGCTAAATGAGCTTGGGGTAGGTGAGGTTGAATAGAACTAATTAGGTTGTCGATTACGTCCTGGTCTTCTTTGCGAAGCGCTCTACGGAATCGAGCAAGGCTACGAAGTTCGTTGTGAATTTCTTCGTTAGATTTTACGCTTGGGAATAAGTAAAAATCATTTGTGGGATTCTTCTCGTCCATGCATCTAGAATACCAGGTACTAAGAGAACCGATAATCCCCTTCAGGGTGTAGATGAGAGGGGGATTTATTCTTCACCCCCAACCTGAGGAGGCAGGCTGGGAATAGAAAAACCCCCGACCCTTGCGAGGCGGGGGCGTTTATTTCAGTGAGTTGATTACGTATACTTTGGCATTTGCGTAGCAAAGGTCTCCTGCATGAGGGGTTGTCCGGTATTGTTTTTATTTGGGTTGCTAAATCGCTGGATTCGGACCAACCCTGACCAACATTTTGCCAAGGTTTTCACCTTTGAACAAACCAATAAAGGCTTGGGGAGCATTTTGAAGTCCTTCAAATATCGTTTCTTTCCACACAATCTTATCATCCATAATCCACTGTTTCATATCAGTGGAAAATTGTGGCAGTTGATCATAGTGATCGGAAACGATAAAACCCTTTAGCAAGAGCCGCTTACTGATAATTGATCTAATATTTCGTGGACCAGGCTGTGCTTCAGTTTGATTGTATTGCGAGATCATGCCACAAACGGGGATACGCCCGAATGTATTCATATTCGCTAATACAGCTTCTAGATGTTTACCACCTACGCTCTCGAAGTATATATCAATACCGTTGGGACATTGGTTTTCTAATTCAGTGGTCAGATTTTCCACTTTTTTGTAATTAAATGCTGAATCGACACCAGCCTCGTTTATTAACCAAGCAACCTTATGGTCAGACCCAGCACTTCCAACAACATGGCAACCTTTGATCTTAGCAATCTGGCACACAATTGAACCAACTGCACCCGATGCAGCAGAGACATAAACGGTTTCATTTTCTTTTGGTTGGCCAATGTCCAGTAGTCCGATATAGGCCGTCATTCCCGGCATACCCACCACACCAAGGTATGCCTGGATTGGCACTGTGGTAGGGTCAATTTTGGTCAGGTCTTTGCCATCGGATATGTAATACTCTCTCCAACCCTTCATGCTCAATACATAATCGCCAACATGAAACTTGTTCATCTTCGATAAAACGATTTGACCAACACACCCACCTGTCATGGTTTCACCGAGTTGAAATGGTGCAGTATAGCTTTTACGATCAATCATTCGTCCCCGCATGTAAGG
>JAEOSV010000200.1 GCA_016840185.1 Candidatus Hermodarchaeota archaeon
GGTGATCCACACCGATGGCGATTAGACGATGCCATTCTCATCAAAGACAATCATCTGGTCTTCTACGCGAATCCCTCAGAAGCAGTTGAACAGGCTAGAAAGAATACGAGTTTTACCTCTCCTATTGAAGTTGAAGTCATCAACATCACCGAGGCCTTGAAAGTTGCTAAGGTCAACCCTGATATCATTTTACTTGACAACATGGCTCCCAAAGACGTTCAAAAAGTAGTGGACCAACTTCGAAACTCACATCCATCAATCCTATTAGAAGTATCTGGGAATGTAACACCTGAAAATATTGCTAGCTATGCTGAGACTGGAGTCGACGTCATATCCGTGGGCTGGCTCACCCATTCCGTACCTGCCCTCGATCTAAGCATCGATATTACCCCAATCCAACAAAAAGGTCAAACAGGAAGATGACTCATCGAATGAATTCCTCTCCCAATTATCAAAAAATCGAAAAAACCATGACCAAATGGTTACAAAACTACTTGGGTGAAAGTGGTTGCACGGGGTTTGTGGTTGGTCTCTCAGGGGGGATTGATTCGAGTGTCACAGCCGTGTTATGCCGTCAGGTCACAGACGCCACGCTTGGGCTCATCCTTCCATGTGGACATACTCCCGAAGACGCTGCAGCAGATGCTCAAACTTTGGCACATCAATTCGACATTGAATATTCAGTTTATGATCTTACATCTACCTATGAGTCTCTCCTCCTCGCCTTGGGGTTATCTCCTGAAACACCAGTAACGATTCCCATTGCAAACATCAAAGCACGACTCCGAATGGTCACGCTTTATTATGAAGCAAACCAACGGAATCGACTCGTGGTTGGCACTGGGAACCGTACAGAACTTTTGCTAGGCTTCTTTACCAAATTTGGTGACGGTGGTGTAGACCTACTACCATTAGGCGGTCTCCTGAAACGCGAAGTCCAAGGACTTGGAAAGCATCTTGGAATTCCCGAACATATTTGTACAAAGACCCCGAGTCCAGGATTGTGGCCAGGGCAAACGGATGAAGGTGAACTGGGTGCGAGCTATGATCAACTCGACGACCTTGTCTCCGGAAAAATACCAGAGGGTTTAACCACTGCACAAATTGAACACTTTAAACTCCGCATTGCCATCAACGAGCATAAACGCCAGTTTCCACCCATATGCCCACAAAAAATATAATTCGACAAATTAAGTGAAAAGGACATGAGCATCGGAAAACGGATTCTGGGAGGCATTCTCAGCTTCTTCTATCATAAAAAAATCCATGCCTTCAAAATCCAACTCGACGACAAAACTCACTATGTCTGTGCACGGTGCTCTGGCCTATACCTGGGAATCTTCATTGGTTTCCCCATTTCCTTCATAATGCTCATCTTCTTCCCAATCTTCTACAACCTTGGAGATATCGGAACCACACTAATCGCTGTTTTCCTAGCCCTCCCCGCAATACTCGATTGGACCACCCAACGCTTTGCCCTCCGCGAAAGCCGAAATGGAATTCGATTCTGGACAGCACTCCCTGCTGGATTTTCTCTCTCCTGGTATCTCATCTCTCCCGTTTCCTTCTTGGTTAAAATCCCAGTCATGGTCGGAGTGCTCATCTTTCTCGCCGTATTCTTCTTCATTGATCGAAGAATCTATCCTGCGTCAATAGATGAAGAAAACAATAAAAGATCAGAGGAAACGGTTACTTCTCCGCTTTGATACGCTTCAGAGTAATTTTCGCAGCCGTTTGAACGGATTCATCCGGGTCAAGCCGAGCATCCTCGACATCTTTGATTGCTTCTTCAGGTAAGGATTCGATTTCGCCTAACGCTGTAAGAGCAATCACCCTCTGTTCAGGTCGATCAGCCCGTAAAGCTTCAAGTAGTCCTGGCACTGCTTCCGGACCTATCTGTTCAAGAGCTGTTTGTGCTGCCAAACGAACCTCCATTGGTTTACCTTCGTGAGAAAATTCCTCCTCATCAGAGAGCAGCCCAATGAGTGCTGGCACTGCATCAGAAGCATCACTGCCTAAATTCCCAATGGCAAGGGTTGCTTCTCCTCGAACTACCTCATCACTATCCGAAAGTGATTCAATTAAGGGTTCTTTGGCGTCAAGGGCGGATGTACCCATTTGGGTAAACACCCGTGCTGTTGCTCGTCGCACATCGTCATCATCATGGCGCAACAGCGAGGCAAGGGATTCCGAAGCCTCCGCGGCATCTGAACCTAAATAGTAGAGCGCTTCGGCGGCATAACGGCAAATATCATCTTCATCGCTATTCAATCCATTAATCAACATGGGTAAGGCTTCAAGTAACATGGGGTTCTCGCCAGATTGGGAGACAATCTCAAAAGCGGATCGCTGAATGGATTCATCAGATGATTCGAGCAATCCCATGAGATCTTCCCATGCATCCTCGTTCTCATTGACCAGTGTTAAGGCTTTTTGGATCTCGCCTTCTTCAAGAAGTTTGTGGAGGTCTGACATATAAGCCGCCTCGGAAGGATGTTCCTCTACTAAACTAAGGGCTCATCTCTGTTTCAAAAGGGTATCGCCTGTCACTTGAGTACCCAAACAACAATAAGGGGTTCCCAATCTCACAACTGTATCATCCAATCGTATTTCCGTAAGCCTAACGCCAACGTCACTGCGAGTAATTCCACACCGGGTTTCCCACGAACATGCTCATCCAGAAACACATTCAAGGCATCCCGGGTCGGAAACGCTGACAAGAGAATCAGGTTGGGTCGTTCACCGGTTTCCATTACGAGTTTGACTTCCTCAACTCCTCGCAGATCCGTGGTGATCTTTGCCAACAACTTCGAATCCACCTCGAGCTGAATCAATCCAACAACTTCCATTCCCACCTGCTCTGGGTCAACCAATGTGGTAAAGCTCTTAATCACATTGTTTTTTTCCATTCGGGCAACTCGACTTCGAACGGTGGCATCACTTACCTTCAACTGACGAGCAACATTCCGGAACGACAACCGGGCATCACGCTGTAAAATATTCAGAATCCGTCGATCAATTTTATCTAAATCTGCACGATGCTTCCGTCGGGATGGTTTATCCGCTTCCGGCGTCGGATGAAATCCCAAATAGTGAATGATGTCTCCACGGTGCTCCATATTCAATCGATATACATACACGGCGCGCTCCTGCATAGCAAACACTTCATTCATGCGTTGACATTGAAAACAACGAAAAACCAATCGCGGTTTAGCACTAACTGTGTTACAATCCAAACACTGGAAGGCGGATTCCGATTTATAATCCTGTTTTTCTCCTTCGAGGGATTTCCCACACGATGGGCATCGAAATCCTTTCTCGGTCTCAAACTCGTTTCGTGGTGCAATGAATCCACAAGCAAAGTGCTCTAACATCGGATGCTGTACCAACCGATTTCCTTCACAAGTTGAACACTGGTAGTGAGGATGAATATCAGGTGAGTCGCACTTAGTACAAGAAAAAATGGATTCGGATAATTCTCCCTCCAGGATTCCTGCACGACGTAATGCTTCAAGCCTGTCCACCGTATCCTTGGCGTCGGCTTCCAGAACCTTCTCTGCCTCCGGATACCGGAAACCGTATGTGGTGGTGGAATCCAAAACTGGTTGTAGCTCCTCAACAGTTCCATCGAGTAACCGTTTAATAAGCAGCCATGCGCCACGGTCTTCCAGTACAGACGGCTTAAACGTCACAGATCCACCCACCGCCGAACATTACCCAGTACTTCCCCGATTCGGAGCCTGATATGCCTTTTCCTTCCTCCGAAAACCCCCATTCTCTTGGTTGAGCATACCGAAATAGGTGAAGACTTTTAAGAGAAGTCGGAAGCCCGCAGTCGCGCAACCTTTCCGGGCAGTTGAATATGTTTCAGATCGTCCATTACGTTTTTTCTACGCGTTTGCGTAGTTTCCGGAATGGGAAGTACGCAACTACTTGCTCCCAGTAGTATAGTTAGTAACACCAGACTCGGGAAGCACCCAGGACGCAAACTGGTTGGCCCGGCGCCTCGAAAATCCTATCCCACCCGGGGAGCCCTCCAATCCTGTCCCTCCCAAATCCCTCCCTCCCGTTGTCCGAACCTCAGATGATTTTTCCGGAGGCCTGCGGCACCGGTAAGCGTCCTGTGTCTGGTTTACACCCCCAGCGGGGATGTAGGGGAATGACCACACAGGGACGTGCTCGGCAATTTTTCGGGCACCTCCACCCGGTTTCCTGAAAAAAAAGAAGAGAGGCCCGTTTCCAGTCAAACTTGGCTCACGGGCTTTCGTTTCAAGTATTCTGGCATCTAGCTCCGCTGTGTTGTTTGGTACCAACTCAGGAAAATGATGATCCATGCCAAAGAAGCAAGGAGCATAATGTAAATCATGTATGCCGCCGTAAACTGGACCATTGCCATGAGAAGAACGGCAATGAACCATAGGAGGAAGCCAAACCAGCCAATCCATGTCCACGTCTTCTTCGATCCTTCGCGATCTTTTACCAGACGCAAGACCGCCCAGGTTGGAACAATGAACATATAGACTACGACAAGAACTCCGCTGTACAACAGGATTTCAAGAGGCATAACGAGATAGTTGATGAATCCATCAGATACGACTCCTATCGTCGTTGGTGTTGCTAGAAACCACAAAAGCGTCATCCACGAAAGCGTCCCGAGAATCGGGAGATACGCAGCCCACTTCTGCTTTTTCCAAAAGGGCATGCGAATGAAGTAGAACACCAAGCAAAAGGCATGGAGTCCAACGAAGCTGTAAATGGTAATGTAGTATGGAAACAGTTCAGTAGCAGTCGCTGCAGCAGGAAGTAAATAAACTGATGCTGTCAACACCATGAACGCGAGAAATCCAAAAAGAACCGACATGAAGCCAGCAAAATCCCCCGAAGAGGATGGTTCGCTTCTTAGCACTCCAAGAATTCCGATGAGAGTGAACAACAGAAAAACAATGCAGAGCAGTAGAATAACTCCAAAATGGATAGGTGTTTCAAATAAGGTGAGCATTCGAGAGAAATCCTCCAGTTCTCCATTCTTTACATTTGCTATAAAAACACTTGCTTTTCTGAAAGAAGAAGGAGCGGTCCTCTTCTGAACGGTTTGCAATACTCCTCGTATTTTGACCAAGATTTATTTTTGCAAAATCCCAAAGGTGCGCGATTCGAATTATTTAAAATTCAACCCGTTGGTGAATAAGATGCTGAGGTCAGATAAGAATGAAACGATTACGGTTTCTCTTCGTCGCCCTCCTTCTGTCTAGCTTTCTACTATCACCTTTAATCACAACATCCATGAATCCTCTTCTAGTACTTGGAACTCCATTCACTCCGGCACCTCCCCCTCCTGATGCCCCCTTTGATAACATTATCCTCATGATTGGAGATGGGATGAGTTGGGCACAAATCAACGCGACAAAGAAATGGCTTGGCTCCTCTGCGAATCTCACCATGGATGAATTAACCCATTTAGGTGATATCGCAACTTATTCGCTCAATGAACCCATTACTGATTCAGCGGCTGCTGCCACGGCTCTAGCAACAGGGAACCGAACGAACAACAATATGGTTTCCATGCTGCCCGGTGGCACCATTCTCACCACAATAATTGAAGCCGTCGAAGCGTTAGGGAAATCAACTGGTATCGTGACCACCACACCCATTTCACATGGAACAGGTGGACCTTTCGCAGCTCATGTGCCCCATCGAGCCGATCAAGAGACCATCGCTGGACAACAAATAACCAAAGGTATTGAAGTTCTGTTAGGTGGAGGCATGGCACTCTTCGGTTCTCATCTTGGAACCGCAACAGGCCTTGGATACACAGTTGTGGAGAATCGTGTGGACATGTTCGGAAATGTGACCGAAGATTTTCTGTTAGGCTTATTTGCAGATGTTTCGATGAACTACGAATATGACCGTAATCCCCTTCTCGAACCTCACATCTCCGAAATGACCAATGTTTCCCTCCAAATCCTAGACCGTGACACAGATGGATTCTTTCTCATGGTTGAAGGGGGCCGCATCGACCACGCCTGTCACGACTGGAACATCAACCGTACCATCGGTGAAACCATTGCTTTTGACAAAGCCGTCCAAGTTGCCTATAATTACACTCAAACCCATGAACGCACCCTCCTCATTGTTACAGCCGACCATGAAACGGGAGGACTCTGGGTCAACATGACCAACCCGGTACTCGAATATCAATTTACAGACACCTATCACACCGCCACCCCCGTCCCCGTCCTCGTATATCACAATACGTCCGCCACGCTTCCCACGTTCACCCACCTCACTGATATTGGAAAGTATCTCTTCGAAGCCTTTGATTTAGCACCTGGACACCTACCCCTCGAATGGACTACCACTCCATCCGACCAACTGGTTGAATTTGGAGCTCTTTGTATTTACCAACTTGGCGCTTTTGCGGCGGCTACCATCGACGTCTGGTGGCTCAATGACAGTACACACTTTGCCATCGACCCAACTGGTCTCATCCAAAACATCACCGATTTGACCATTGGTGATTACGGACTCGAAGTCTTCGTCAATGACAGCACAGGGCTCACCATCTCTGCCTCCTTCACATTCCACATACAAGACACAACCACACCGTCCTGGGTGACACTACCGCAAGATCAGGTCCTCGCCAGCGGAGCCCACCTAGATTATCAACTCCACGCAACTGACCTCTCCGGCATCTCTCAGTGGTATATCAACGACACGATACGATTTACCATAGATACCACCGGCCATATCACCAGCATTACTACTCTCACCCCAGGAACCTATGGGCTCAATGTCACTACCTCTGATCCCTACGGCAATACACTCTCCGCCACTTTCAAAATCACCGTCCAAGAATCGACCCAACCACCTACAACTCCACCCCCCGCCATCCCCGGATTCCCGCTCCCTGCTATTCTCATCGCCCAAATCCTATCCCTCACCCTCATACTAGCAATCCGCCGAAGAACCCGAAAATCCTCGTGACTCTAAAGGAAATGGCGTTTTTTCCGAATCTAAACGGATTTCCGGAAAAAACTCCAACCGCCAAAGGAAAGCGTTTTAAATTCAGTAGCACTTATACAAGCTTGGATAACGGGAGTTCCCCGAGGTGGAATAGAGAACAACATAACAGCTTTCAGTCAATGTAAGCTCGTTCTCCGACATCCTATTTCACCCCGCACCGGAATACTGTTTCTCCACACAAGACACCGAACGAGGTAAAACGGGACACCAATTACGGCGACAGGATGGGGTATCCTTCCCTGTGTCTTTCATTCCCCTCTCCCCCTCTCCTCCTTTATGTCCTCGTTCTAGGACTACCCCGTCCCGCTATCGGGTGACGTGCGTTGCGTCACCCATTTTTTTTACATTAACTTTTATCATCGAACCAATTGTCAGCCTAAGTGCCCTTTAGGTAAGGTCCATTGTTTTGTTTTAGGATTCCAAAGTCGATATGTGTGAATAGCTGGAACATGGGGTAGTTCACGCTTTAACCTCAACACGGTAACATCGTTGAGACCGGGCACCTCGAGAAGAGTATGGGTGAGTTGATTCGTCAGGCTCGGAGCCCACCCAAGGGTGCCTATATACACGATTGCGCCATTTTCAGTGGGAAAAAGTTGACCCATGACGAACTGCGTGATAAATTGCTGGAGAAAATCCAATGTTGTGGGTTCGCATTTAACCAAAACGCAGATGATCTCATCAAAGAAGAGACGACCGAAGGTGAGATAGGGGAAATGGGCTTGGGCTTTTCGTAGACGGTTTTCATGGGCCCACGCTGTTTTGTCCGCCATTGTGAATCCATTGGTCTTGAGGAGTTCAAGTCTTTCAGACCTTTCGAGTAATCCTTCGCAGATACCAAGTGTTAGTATCCAATCAGTTTGGTTGAATCTTAGTGTTGATTGTTTGTAAGAAAATCCTCGGGGTGGTGGAAATTGGGGGCCATATTCTTCGATGAATCGTTTTGTGCCTTCAGTTCGTAAATCTGAGATAACTTGCCATTCTTGGGAGACATGATCATAACTCGCAAAACTCATGTTCGTGAAGAAACCATGGATTTGGAAAACCTCGAATTCCTCAAGAAACTCATCAGATATTTTACGTACAAACTGGTCAAATTGGGTTCGGGCTTGAACCTGATTTGGAAGATATAATGAAATGAATCCATCCTGTTGGTTCATATCAAAACTGGTCCCAAGAAGAAAGGGAAGGGAACCCTCTGAAGCAGCTTCCTGGTGAAAAAGTACTTCCAACTCGTGAGATGCCTTGGGTGATTTGGTACGAATTCGAATTCCCAAATGTAACAATTCAAACTGGTGCGGATCGAACGCTGATGCGATTCGCACACCAAATTGTGTGAACAACTGATCTTTCTCCGAATTAATAGTCCGTGGGCTTACTCCGAGGGTTTTTGCGAGACTCACCGTTCCAATCATTGGATCATGATGCATCCTAGTAAGAACGTTAGTTTGCAGTTGTGTCAAAACAGGAGGCTGCATAATTTGTAGGCCTGCCAAAATGAGCTGCCTGACTCGGGATGGATCTGACAATTGATAACTTGAAAGCAATCCTAATCGATAATCTATTTCAGCTGCGAGCTCAAACGAAACGGGGGTTATTTGTAAAACGAGTTGTTCCGAAAACGTTGAGGGCGCAGTCGGGAATGGATAATCCCGGACGCGGAGTTGATAATCGATGATCTGGTCTAATAGCTGCTGGAGTTTTTCAGCTTCCTTCCCTTGTCTGGTTGCATCGAGGATGTGCTGACGCTGTCTTTGCAACAATTTTTGGTATTCATCCATTCCACTCTCCCTTTAACACAAGCTCGGATTCTTAAGCTTAAGGTTTCAAGAGAAAAAATGGTTCAAATTAGATTCTAATTTCTCATGTTTCGCAGTAGATTGGGAATTAGTCCTGCCAAATCGGTCTAATTCGGCTTGAACTCTGCGAAAATCTGCTAATTGGTTCGATTCAACTAATTCTAGCGCTATCCGCAGAGTTTGAAAGAAAAAAACCCTGTTTATGCTCTGGATTTTCATCTTATAAGCGATTAATCGAATTCGTGGGTTGGAGAAGGAACTTCTCACCAAACCCGTTATCCCTCCTCTTTCTCCACCTCGCTAGATGCGTAATGAGTATGTGATGCAATATGACGAACGACACTCCCGCCCATGAACCTCAACGAGCCGAATCCACCCTCCCCTTCAACTCAGAAGAAGGGGTTCTGGTCTCCGGGGGAAAGGTTCGTCACCTCTGCGTCGATCGGTTCTCGGAACGAGAAGTCTCCCGTCACCTCGCTGCAGTATGCCAACTACTTGTTCTCGCATTAGCTCGGGACTTTGGTGTTCAGTCACCTAGTTTCATTACAATCGTGCCTTCTGAGCCTACTCGGGGGGTCGAGCTCAGAATCAATACGCGCGATTAGGCACCATACCCAGATATCCTTCGGGGCATTCAACCTTCAATGAATGCCCCCCTCTGGGGACCTTAGATTTCTTCGTCAGTGAATTCCCAGTATTGTCGTTTTTCGTTCCAACGTGTGTACACTTGTTCTTGAAGCTTGTTCCCATAGTTGCGTTCTTGGTTCACGACCATGAGGTCATTGATGTCAAAAACAGTGGGCAGTTCTTGGATGAATCTTACGAGGAAATCGCGCCATCCTGTTGGACGTTTGATAAATACAATAATTCCTTCCTGCGTTAGGAAGGTAAAACTCAAGGGGAAAAACGAGGTAAGGAGTTGGAGTTGCCGTTGAACTTGTTGGTCACAGTCAATACAGAGCCCCACGAATTCTTCTATTCCTGCTCCACTGAAATACAAATGGGGCGTGATGATTCTTTCTAGCTTCAATCGGTTAAATCTCTTTGAAATGGCATTGTAAGAGAGATTATTGCCGTACCGTGAAAGGAAGCCTTGAAGATCTGCCAGGGTATCCTGTGCACTGAACCTAGCTTTTGTGATAAGATAGTCGACACGATCAAACACAGTAGGTTCTCCCAATTCTAAATGGGTGGTGTAAGATAGGGTCCCTTCAAAGTGCTGAATTGAGGTAAGGAAGTTAGAAAAATTCTCCAATTCAGGGGGAATCAACCAGCGACCTTGTGCTGCATCGTAATGGTCAAATCTAATATTCCAAAATTTCTCTTTGGCCTGGTGCACTTTCGATTTAGCACAATATTCCTGTGTAAGTTGTCTGGTTCGACGTTCAAAGAGTCTAAAAGCCCGCTGTTGAGTAGGAATGGCAAAGGCGATGAATCCGTTTCGAAAGGTCACATCAAACACTAATGAAGTTAGAAAGAAAGGAGGGGATGTCCGAATCCATGTTTCGAGGGCTTTTGAATGCTCATAGGATTTGGTTCGGAAAAAGAAGCTGAACGGTGTCAACTTTAATTTTGTGCGGTTGGGAATATAAGACCGAGAAAGGACAAAAGACTCTTCAAGCTTGCCAAGTGCGTTGGTGACATAATGACGAGATTTCTGCAATCGTCGACTCAACTGGGAGACATTCATCAATGGCTCTTTTGAGAGTTCCTTCAGAATTGTGACTTGGTGTGTCGTGAGAGTGCGTGAAGACCTGATTTCAAATCCGTATTCCAACAATTCATGAATACGCGAGGCAGATTCGATATGGTATTCATCGATGATGCGAATTCGGTCTCGAAATCCATCTGCAAGTTCTTGGGATGCGGTTAAATTTCGCATTCCGAACTTACGGTGTGCTATCAATTCCTTTTCTTGAGGAGTTAGGTTCTCTGTTTCCACTCTTTTGATGTATAGAATGACACTGTACAATTGGTGTTGGATGCCTGGACGTTCTACTACTGGGCTTGTACGTGCAACTATTTGGTCAGCGATTTCTATGAGTGGGTGGTCAATCACTCCCGCCATATTGATAACACCTCTTGCTCTCACCCAAAAACGTTATCTTTCGGAATCAAATCTTAGAAAATTTGGCTAGAAGAGTACAAAGGTCTAGCAATTATCACTTGGCCATGGGTTCAGATTACCAAAAATAAGTTCTAGAGGCTGTGAAATTCGGAATAACCCTATAATTGTGCCTTTTCAGCTGTTCATGCTTCCAAGAAGGCATTTTTTTCGATTTTCTGTCATTAAATTGCGTCGTTTGTTGTCTTTTATCCGATTACGTCTTAGCAAATATCAACTTCATGAAGTGATGTAATCATGCTTGTACATCCACCTGGAAACGGCGACGACGACGGTTTTCCATTTTAAATCCATTCCCAATTCCCGTCTAATCGTATCTCGTGAGATAAAGGAAATTGGGTCATCTGGTTTTACCTGGAATTGAAATTCATTTGCCTTATGTACACTAAGGCATGTACAGAAAAAAAGAAAAAAAACTCAGCTTCTCTGTATCTATAGGGTTATTGCATCTTCAGGACAATTTTCAACACAAGATTCGCAATCGACACAAGCGTCAGGGTCTGTGACCTTGGACTTGTTGTCTTCGAGGGTAAAGCATTCGCTTGGGCAGACGTCCACACAACTGCCGCAACCTGTGCATTTTGCTTCGTCTACTTTAGGTGGCATGGTTTGTTTCCATCCTTCGAGGTTCTCCCCTTGTTCGAGAACAGGAAGAGAGTATCTTCACAAGATGGCATTGGTATTTTAACTTTTACACACGGTCAAAGTTTTGGAGCGATTTTGTAACACCTGAAGCGTAAGCATAATAAGCTTAAGATTAGGAATCGTTTCTCCTCTCTTAATCCGTTTGTTGGAGATGATCTGATGCCGTCAAAGAAGTCTCGAATTTTTACCAAAGATGCCCCAACGCCAGTAGGTCCTTATAGTCAGGCTATTCGTGCGGGGGATTTCATTTTCGTCGCTGGTCAGGTTCCGGTAAACCCTGAAACCGGCGAGTTTGTCACTGAAAACATTACCCTCCAGACCAGACAGTGTATGGACAATATCAAGACCATTCTGAACGCAGCAGGAGCGAGCATGTTAGACGTGGTGCGAACCACCATCTACTTGACCAATATGGGGGATTTCGGTGAAGTGAATGAAGCCTATGGCAATTATTTCGACCTTGATCCACCAGCCCGTACGACGATTGGAGTTGCCGCATTGCCAAAGGGTGTTGCTATCGAAATCGATGCTATCGCCTATGTTCCCACTAAATAGTGGCGGCTTCTGGATAACAAAGTGTAGACTTAAATCACCAGGCAATGGCATGCTATAGCATGACGCGTCTTCACACCGAACTCTGTGACCTACTCGATATCCACGTTCCCATTCTCCAAGGTGGCATGGGACCTTACAAAACCGAGGACCTAGCCATCGCAGTTTCAAATGCTGGAGCATTAGGCGTGATTAGTAGTATTGGAATGGCGGCGACACTAATTCCCGAGGCTGCTCCTGTTGATGCTCAACGTCTGTTTGGTGATGACCCTCCCATAGTGTTACTACAGAAATCCATGGAGGCCGTCGCCATGGGAACCAAATCCTCCAAGGGGATCTTTGGTGTCAATGTCCCAGTAGCTGCTGAGTTCTTATTGGCATCGAAGATGTTTGTAGAGCAGGTAATCGAAGCACGCAAAGCTGATTCGGATATTGAACGGCAACTCCGTGTACTTATCACCTCTGCTGGGAATCCAACGCCTTGGGCGGAAGTCAAGAAGCATGGGTTGATTTGGATTCATGTTGTGCCCTCGGTATATCATGCTAAGAAGGCTGAACGAGCTGGAGCCGATGTAATCGTTGCATCGGGGCATGAAGGGGGTGCCCATGTCTCCTGGGATCCTGTGCACTCAATGGTTTTAGTACCGGCCGTGGCCAAAGCAGTAAAAACACCGGTAGTTGGTGCAGGAGGGTTCAGTGATGGAGCGTCCTTGGCAGCAGCGTTATGTATGGGTGCAGTTGGAATTCAAATGGGAACTCGATTCATAGCAACTCAAGAAGCAGACTTTGAACCTATCTGGAAGGATGCTATCATCAATCGAGAAGAACGCCAAACTCTTGTTGGACGTGGGTTGTTTGGTCCGATGCGATTTCTCCGAAATCAACGGGCGGAAATGCTCGTGGAACAAACCCTTGGTGATGTTCCCCGCTTCTACCTTGGCGATCCTGTCGAATCAAATGAAGCGATTTTAGAGCTAGAACAATCAGGATTCGTGGATCTGTTAGACCAAAAATCGGATACAGCTCTAATGTTTGGAGGCGAAGTAACAGGACGAATTTCAGATATGCCTACAGTCGCTGACTTAATTACACTGGTCATGAAAGACGCGAAGAAAATTTTGCAAGATCTTCCAAGTCGTATGCTTAAATCCTAAAATGCCAGTCACCGGAATTGTTGTGTACGGTGCCATCGGCGATGGGCTTCAGCCTTATCTTTGGGAATGAATCGTCGGCAGTATGGGCATTTTACGTAGCCTTTGGACACCATTTCCAGGGTGCGTCGGCGTCGACGGGCCTCTCCGACACGGCCAATATAATCAGCGAGAGCAAACAGGATAAGCGTCGCGGGCAGCAGTAAAACAGCAGGAAGAAGGACAGCAATACTCGCTCGAATTGTTCGGTCCATGGAATTGGGAACTGATAATACAGTGGTTTGAGGTGTGTGAGCCATTATGACTTCTGTGCCCATGCGATTGAAATCATAGTTCATTACAGTTACACTAGCTGGTGTTGCATCAGGATTCCAGAGGATTGTTGGAAACCATGCAATGGCATACCTGAGAACCACAAGAACGGGTTGATCTGTCTCAAAGACTGATCCGACACCAAGGACTTCTTGCCCGGGACTGAAGGGGTCAATATCACCAATAAGCACCGAGTGCATAGCAGTTTGCATAATTCTTGCAGACCAAATGGAAGTCGGTGTCCATAAACCTGATTGCTCATAATACACGAAAATATCTTGATCCTTCACTAGGGCAATTTCATTCCCCGAGGGGTGATACATGAAATCCCCCACTGCCAATGAACGAATTGGGTCCACCCATACCGATGGTAAGCGGTTATCAATCCAGGTTCCATTGTCATGATTGAGGATGATAACACCAGTGTCCACACCACCAGCGAGAAGTTCTTCTCCACTATGGGAAGATTCCACATCACCTGCAGTACCACAAAGAAGAGGTGTTGGCTCAACAAAGACTTGATTCAGTTGCCACGTCATATTCCCTAAACGGTTAGCAACGTAGATATGTCCGGTAGTTGTGGTCGTGGACCAGTTGAAATATTGACCAACAATGACGATTTCGTTCGTCTCGGATTCAGCGATGAGTTGCCCAGAAAACATTTGATTCGTAGTCCAGACAGGCGGTTCATCGGGTAGGTTGCCGATGTTTTCCAGTTCCCAGCCAAATGTGCTTCGATAAATCATGAATAATGTTCCGTTCTGGGAAAGAATTGCAATTTCATCGCCCTTCCGTGTGGTATCGTAGTCGCCAACACACAGGGCAATTAGAGGGTTGGTTTCCCAGTTACTATTTCGATATGAAGTGTTTTGCCACGATGTTGATGTAAGCCCTCCAATTACAAAAACACTTGAAGGCGTGATATAGGCCATCTCTAATCCCGGTTTGAATACATCCAACTCACCAAGGGCAACTTGGCTCACATTGTTGGTTGAATACGAGTCAGTAAGGTATCGATTTTTCAGTCCCACCCAATTAGTGAAGAATAAGGCTACGATGAGAATAAGCCAGACTGTAAAAAGATGGGTTTTTCGAAACCGAACCACTACAAAACACCCTCTGCCATTAGGATACTCCTACAAACTTCAACCTTAAATATTCTCTACCTTGAAGTTGAAGTCCTATCATCAAGGATTGCCGTCACCACTTACTTAATACGGTGAAATAACTCAGCAAAGGAAAAACATAGATGTTGACCCTCTGATGTTTCGTCGAACGCGGTTTCTGCTCTTCTTATCACTTATCCTCGGATCCAGTGTCTTACTTGGAGTATCCGCATTTTACCAAACAGATACCTACCGCTCTCTTAGCTTTACTTTTGAGATCACGGAGATTCGTGTGATGCAAAACGAGACGAGTGGCACGTTTCGCCGGGTGAACGTGGTTGGACAAGTTCACAATCCTTCTCTTACGATTACAACGGATCTTGTTCATACTGATACACGTATTTTCTTGAATGGTCAACAGCTCTACTACGGATTTGGATTCAAGGGTGGTCGGACAATCATTCCCCCGGGTGAATCCCGCTCCTTCAGTTGGTATTATTCACTAACCCCGGACGACCAAACACTCTTTCTAGTAGCCGAATCGAGTGGGAATTGGAACTGGTTTCTATTCCTCGAACCACTGGTGCAAACAACCTTCCTGGCTGAAACCAATAATGGACGCCTTGAACTCTATCGTTCCATGTTCTTTTTTGAAGCCACATTAGTTCCAGTCTAAGACGAATTCGACCCGGTGCGTTTCATACTGCAGTTTCAATGAAAAAACCCGGTGCATTATTGTCGAAGACTATGAACTTTAATACTCACAATCTAAAGCCTAGAAATCAAGTCAACTACATACGATACGACTGAACGCAGGGGTATAGATTCATGGCACAAGATATGAAACCCAAAGTCAGCTGGGGACACACCTTTTTCATTGCATCACTGATGTGTCTAGCCTTCATTGCAATTGATTGGCTCCACTTTTTCATCTTCGGCACAAAATTCACGTACATCATCAACCCAATCTCGCCCACCTCTGCCTTGGACTTCTTTTTCTATCTCTTCATGTTCGGCGGGATGGCATTTCTCGTTGGGTTCTTAGTCAACTTTGAAACCAAAGATGTGGTCGTGGCAGGATTCTTGGGACCATTTCTATTTCTAATTTTCAACTACTTGATTCTCTTAGGACTACTCTACCAAAACCCAGCCTACGGGTCAATGCTCATTCCCCACTGGCAATGGATTTGGGGTGTAAATCCCGACTGGATTGCAATTCTTCCCGATGTGATCACCGCCTTTTCACTCTTATATGCCCAAAGTCTCCTTCTCTTCTTAGTTCTCGCAACGCCATTCATACTGGTCGCCGCTTTCAGCGGACATGCGATTCGAGAAGTAATGGGCTGGAACTTCCCACGTTGAGGGAAGAAAGAGAGAAATAGCACCATTTCCACCATCAAATTCACCACAATCCACTACTGGGTGTAAGGAAATGATAACAGGCGAGCACGTCGTCCTCCGAGGATTAGAACTCTCAGACACAGATGAGATACTCAAATACTTCAACGATGTCGAACTAAGACGGTTTCTAGGTCACCTGATCCCAGTGTCCCGGGACGAAGAAGAACAATGGATTCGCAATACTTGGGAAAACCGACAAAAAGGCACCGAATACGTGTTTGGAATTGAACTCAAAGAAAACCAACTACTGATTGGTACTTGTAGTCTTTTCTCGGTACAACGAATTAATCGTTCTGCAGAACTGGGGATTGCTATCTGGAATAAGAAATGCTGGAGCAAAGGTCACGGAACAGAGGCAATCAACCTCCTCCTTGGCTACGGCTTCAACTTCCTCAACTTACACAGTGTCTTCCTCATCGTAAACGAAGACAATCTACGGGCAATCAAAGCATATGAAAAAGTGGGATTCAAACAGTCTGCCCGACACCGAGAATCGCTCTTCCAAGATGGAAAATTCAAGGACACCTTGCTAATGGATATCCTCGAAGACGAGTTTCGAAAATTACATCCACCCACCTATCCCCTTCAAATGGAGGAATAGCAAGTGTTTGAAGGGCCCAATATCCGGCTTCGTAGTTTAGAACTCAAGGATGCGACGGCTATCATTCAAATGTACAACTATCTAGAAGCCCGACGCTTTCTTGATGACCCTGCACCCCTTTCAAAAGATGATGCTGAACAATGGATCCGAAAAACATGGGAAGCACGAAAAGCCCACCAAAATTTCTTCTTTGCCATTGAACTCTCCAAAACGAAAAAACTCCTCGGTATTTGTGGCCTTTTTGGTGTGCGAAAAATCAATCGAAAAGCCGAGTTGATGATTACTCTCTTTGAAGAAGATCATCGTGGAAAAGGTCACGGAACAGAAGCCTTGCAACTCCTTCTGAACTATGGGTTTAATCAACTGAACCTTCACCGAATCGTCCTCTTCACCCATGAGATTAACCAACGGGCACAAAAGGTCTATGAAAAAATAGGGTTTAAGCCCGGTGGACGACGCCGCCAGGCTTCTTTTTTCGAAGGCGCTTATCACGACATTTTATTGTATGATATGCTTGACTCCGAGTTCCAATCAGATTAGGCTTCAGCTCGGGAGAAGAGATAGGTTCCGAGACCTATCATCGCTAGTGAGAATCCTCCCAGAACTGCAAGGGCAATCACGGGTCCAAATGGACCAAGAATTGGGGTTATTTGCCCTGCTAAAGAGAAGCGCAAAAGCTCCACTCCATAAAAGAGGGGATCGAGTAGCATCGCTACTTGCAATGGGAAAGGCGCCGTATCAATCGGGAAGAATACTCCTGAAAGCATAAACAGCGGCCAAACAATAAATGTTGTAATGAGCTGAAACGCATGAAAATCTGTAAGGGCAGATCCAATTGCTACACCTAATCCAACAAATCCTGCTGAAATCAAAAGCATGACGGCAATCGCCGCACCCACGCCAAGGACAAATCTGAGATCAAGAGCATATGCACCCAGAAAGATGGAAATCACGAGAACAAGCAACCCCTGGATCATAGCTGTCACAGCCCCACCGAATATTTTCCCGGTGATGATGCTTGTTCGACTAACAGGTGCCACGAGCATTTCTTTGAAGAAGCCGAATTGACGGTCAAAGATAACTGAAACTCCAGTAAACACTGAAGCGAATAAGAGTGACATGGCAAGGATTCCTGGGGCAATGTATGTCAGATAACCAATGCCTATTGCTCCTCCGATACCGAATCCAATGATAAGTAGGAAGAAGAAACTCTGTGCGATGGAAGCGATAAGTCGCGCTTTTGCTCGCCAGAAACGTTTCAGTTCACGCAGTAAGACTACATAGATTGCTTGTCCGGAAATTGGTTCCATTTTTCATTTCACCTCTTTAGCGCCCCGTACGCCCTCCACGTGCTTGACGCATGGTCCGAAATCTCCGAACCATCTGCATCATACTCCCTGATTCATCTCGAATGCTTCGACCAGTAACTGTGAGAAATACATCATCAAGAGTTGGTTTGTGCATCTGAACGGAATCAATCTCAACACCCGCGCCGTCAACAATTTTTACCAGTTCAGGAAGTCGATGACTGGCATTATCCACAAGCATATGCAACTGACGGACATTTTGCATCACTGCTCCATGACCACTCATTTTCTCCATGGCTTCCTTCATTTTTTCAGGATTATCTGGCATGGATCCGTGGCCCCCTCCACCCATTGGTGGATGTCCGCCACCTCCAATCCCTCGCATCATTTGCATCATCTGACCCATTTCCACTTGACTAGCCGCACCAGAAACGGGAATGACGTTCTTGATCCAATCAATTTTATGTAAAATGGGCATGAGCTTCATGGCATCAGCTGATTCTTTGAATTGCAGTCCGATAATGTCGCCTTCCAGTCGGGCTTTTAGGTTCTCTGGAGTATCATTTGCCACGATTTTTCCTAAGTCAATGATTTGGATTCGATCACAAAGGTGATCCGCTTCATCGGTATAGTGGGTTGTAAGAATAATGGTGACGTTTTGTTCTTGGTTGAGTCGTTGAATGTACTCCCAGATTGCTCGTCGCGTTTGTGGGTCAAGTCCTAGGGTTGGTTCATCAAGGAACAACACCTTTGGATAATGTAGTAAGCCACGACCAATTTCGAGTCGTCGTTTCATTCCACCACTGTAGGTTTTAACAAAGTCATCGGCACGCTCTGTGAGCTGGATTACTTCAAGGATTTCTTTGATACGTTCTTGGCGTTCTTTCTTCGACAAACCATAGAGTCGACCATGGAAATCCAGATTCTCTCGTCCAGTTAATTCAATATCTAAGGTGGGGTCCTGAAACACAAAACCGATAGAACGACGGACATCTTCTGAATTTTCACGAATATCTTTACCATTGACTATCGCTGTTCCACTTGTTGGTCGTAGAATAGTCGCCAACATATTGAGGGTCGTTGTCTTACCAGCACCGTTAGGTCCCAGAAATCCAAAGATTTCTCCCTCTTCCACAGTGAACGAGATGTTATCAACAGCAGTTACATCGCCATTGAAAACCTTGGTGAGTTCTTTTACTTCGATTATACTAATTGCTATTCATCTCCAATTACGATTAGGACTTTTGGGTTTCATCCTCAAGGTTCCGAATTTCCTTCTTGACGTTTTTAATGGCCTTTTCGATATTCCCTGCATGCTTCTCAAGCAATTTCAAACGACGCTTAAACAAAATCACACCATGCTCTGGGTCAGAACTACTCTCATCAGGAAGCAATGCTGCTTCATCCAGAAGTAAATCTAAGTGCTCTAACCGCCGCAATGCTTTATCCACATTGAAAGCGGGAGAACCAGGGAAATGTGGAGCGCCATGTTTTCCGAGGATTTTCCGCATCATCGCCACGAAGCGAACATGCTCTATTGCATCGTGTTCGAGATGCACTTTTCCTTTTGCCCCAATCTTGTAGATTATCCGACGACGTCCATCTTGCTCCACTTCTTTTCGTGTGATTAGTCCATGATCATAGAGGTCATGGAGAATTGGGTAAATTGTGCCTGGTGAGGGTCGCCAACCGTCACTTGCCTCGTTGAGGGCATGAAGAATCTCATACCCGTATCGGGGATGCTCAGCGAGCATTGCTAGAATCATGCCGCGCATGTATCCTTTTCCAAGGGATTTCACGCTGCTTTTGCGCGACGATGATTGTACGCTGGTTTTAGGATTCAAAGAGTGGACATCTCGATTTATGTTTTTAATAGAAATATCGGGATTCGATACTATCGGATTCCGATATAAACCTTATGGATGTTTTATTATCGTTTACATCGAAGTGAACTGGAATTAATATTGAAGCGGGCATTCGGTTGGTCCTGGTTCGTTAATGAGTTGCTCAGTATAAGGGAGGTTTTCTGGTTTTGCAAGAAAGTTACGTAATCGAGTAATCACATCATCATGGGAAGGAAAGTTTGTAGGTCCCGGTGTTTCAACATTAAATGATGCACTTGAGGCTGCAAAAAACGCTGACCATAACGGGCGTTGGGTATTCTGATATTCGGCCAGAAAACTGATTGCAAAAACATCTCCACTCCCCGTATGATCCACGACCCTATTTGGGGTGACAGCTGGTATTGGTGTTAGGATTGATTCCTGAGAAAGAAAAGAACCGTGTTGTCCCCGGGTAATCAAGATTAGGGGGACACCCATTTGATGGATAGCTTTAGCTGCCTCTTGGAATGTTGGTTTCTGAGCTAGATGCGTAATTTCGTCAATATCCGCTTTTAGCAGGTCAATATGAGACACAACTTGTGAGAATTCGGACCATTCGCAGCCAACAATTGTATGCTCCTGTTTTGACCGATTCCTAACGAAGCCTTGAGCATCTACTGACACCTTTATGCCATGTTTTTTTGCTGTTAGGATAAGTGAGGAATCGACCTCACCTAATACAGGGCTAATATGCATCCATTTTGTATTCCAATGGGTATTCGGAACATTAGTGCTCGATAGTCGATTCGCCACTGTGCGCGCATACTGTGTTCGATCCCCCTTGTTAGAGTAGATGTTTACGAAATGAGTTGTTTCAGCGTTTTGTAATACACCTTCAAGGTCAAGCCCAGAAGCTGCCAGGGTATCAAAGTATTCTTGTGGGAATTCTTTTCCAATACGTGAGACAATTCCAACCTTCTTCATTCCTAGAGCGGGACCTACCATGGCATAGGCAGGTGGGCCTCCTAACCCCTTTCGTTCTTGATTACCAAATTTCATCAGATCAATTGTAAGATGACCAACAACAACAAGGTCAAATTGGTTGAATGTCATGGTTGAAATCCTGCTCTTCAACCGGCTTGGTCCTTTAATTATCTTTCATGTTACGAAAAATTTGTTGATTTTTCTTTAAACACCCATTTCACAAAATCTATTTAAATTTCGTTCCTAAGCCTAGAGAAGCGGCTACTCAGCGGGGAGTGAAGATGCTAACTCCTCATTAGTCGGTGAAAGATATGGGGAACATGAAAATACGTTTGTTAACAGCAGTGCTACTTTTCGCTTGCATATCCATGGGTTCTTTTTCAGAGAATCCAACTGCCCCTGTTCGGGGTGGTGCACCCCCCAATTCTCCGTATACTGGTAGTGGTGGGACGATTAACATTTTTGAGTTTGCCCGAAATGACAGTAGCACGTTCACCGATGGGGTAAATGATTCTGCGTTCCAATATGATGCCAGTTGGTTCCCCTCTGGATATGGTGGATATCAACTTGTAACCAGTGTATCAACCCTCGTCAGAACTGAAGATCCGGTCCCTAATGGTGATTTTGATAAATATAATGAAGATTTCCATATTGATGGAGGTGATTTAGATCTTGAAGTTCACAATTGGACACTTACAAGAAATGATGGTCAAGGTGATCTTGATTACCGTCGAATCATTTCAAGTATTGATAATGAAACTGGAGGAAACCCTGATGACTGTATGGACATCAGGCTAAGGTATGGGCAGACTAGATTAACCACTGCCATAGCATATTTGGAAAGTGAATTTGTCTATACCTCTGAATTTTCGCCTTCAAGTCTCTCCTTCTCTTTTGATATCAAATTCTCCAGCGATATTACGCAACAAGACTGGCTTTATGTTAATGTGAGTTTAGAGTACCAAGCCTCGGTTATCGCTAGCTGGCAACAAACCACAGATACATATCATCCCATCAGCTGGGATCATCATTCTATGACTACAAATCCAGTTAATGGCACGGTCACTCTGCGAATAACAGTAATGAAGCAGGGCGGTAACAAGAGAAGTTTGGTTAATGGGCATATTTACTTTGATAATTTTGAATATATCATCAATACTCCGAGTAATCCTAGCGAAGTCACTCTCTCTCTAAATGGGGAAAGCATTTCTGATACTGGTGGTCAATCCGGAAGTTTAACTATTTATGCAGATCCTGCAAATCGTGATGAAACCGCCCTTATAGACTGTTGGACGACAACTCAGAACTTTCAATTCAGCTCTTCCTTCAATATCAGTTTTTATTATTCATATTCGATGTATATCAAACACCAATCCTCAACACAAGCAACGACCTCCTTTTCGGCACCGGTTGATACTAATCCAACGTGGGAGGTAAACTACACGGTTCCCATTGATCAACCTCCTAGTGGTCATGTTGGCTATTCTTTTGGTGTGTATCTTGAACCCCTGTGGAGTTTAACTCAAGTTAAGAATGACACGGGGCATGTAATCACTACCTACAACTACAATGCATCTAGTCGCTTTGTGAAGTTAGATGAAGGAATCGCTCAATCGGGACATACCTTTTCAATAATTGCTACAGGTCTCAATTATATTCTCCAAATGTACCTTCAGAAAAGTTCAACGGGGCTGAATGGTTGGACTAATGTCAGCTCTGAGGAGCATTTTGTTTCAGGTGAATGGATTCGTATTAAAGCTCTATTACGACCTATAGGAAGCAGTGGTAACTCCGCGAATATCTCCTTGTTTTATCCCAACCAAACCCTATGGCAGTCTGAAACCACACCAACTTTCCACGATCATAATGAGACCTTAACAAGCTCAGGTTGGCAAATCCCAAGTATTCAGGAAACAGATGCTGGGAGCGGATGGCTCGCTACAGTAGCATATCATAATGCAACCCAGAGTGGTATGCGACAAGATTCATTCGCGGTAGTAATTCCAAGTCGAGGAACCGAAATCTCTCCCGTTCACCAGCAGCGAGTCATCTGGGATGAGACCGTTCTCGTGAATGTAACCTGGCAAAATAATGATACCTTAGGATTCATCATAGACGCTTCTGCTCGCATTCGTTATGTTGATCGTAACCTCCAAGTTCAATACGAATCAATGGTTGCGACGGGGTATGGTGCGTATTCATTTGTTTTTGATACTGGTTCTATGAGTCCGACTCAAACTGCGGAAATTTCTGTGGAGCTCTTCCGATATGGCTATGTTAACGCCACTTATGCTGATGGAACTCATCTAACGTTGACGTTCAACCTAGTGAATGACATTGAGTATATCATGATTAAACCAACTCAACTTACTGGACCTGATGAATATACAGCTGAAACCACTCGGGATCAAGGCTACACGAGTCAGGTGCGCTTCTATGATCCGTATCTTGGAGCTTATGTTCGAAATGATTCGGGGATTTGGAATAATAATGTCCGAGTTAATTATACTTACTATGAAGATCCAACTGGTGGAACTAGCTGGACTCTCATTGGCACGGGGGACTTTGTTCCAGATGGTGTAGATCCATCAATTTTCATTAGGTATGATTCGTCATATGGAGATGTTGAAGCAGTCAAATATGTAGTAACAATGCGAGTTGTTGGGTCCTATGATTGGGAATATGAATGGCAAAACTTCACAATTATCATCAGAATTGTCTCTTTTGCCACCAATCTCGATGCCGTACGAACCCAGATAGAGTATCCGCCTACGGGTACAGGTGATGGCTGGACCCAATTTGAAAATGATACGGACGTGTACATTGCTCATGTCTACTGGAATGAATTGTTCAATATTACGGTCCGATATATCAATGAAAGTACTTCAAATGGAATTACTGGTGCAACTGTGCAAATTCTGATCGGTTCAAGTTTACCGTCACTCACCGAGACAAGCAATGGATACTATTATTACATTCTCAACTCGACAACTTTGGGCTTGGGGCAAATGGACATCTATGTTAATGCCACCCGAACTGCTCACGCTGCACAAACAATCAAAATACGAATTATTGTTGAGTCCCGAACGACACAATTGACGAAAGACTATTCACGTTCTACCGCAGAAATCCCTTATGATGATGACTTCGTAGTTTTATTCAACTTCACAGATATTGTCACAGGAACTGCCACCTACATTACAGATGCAACCGTAATTATTAGTGGCTATGAATCTGGTAAATACACTATCCAAAACTACCTGAACGGAACATACGGAATCACCTTCTGGGGGAATATCACGGAAACCATCTTCGACGTAACGGTCTACTTTAGCCGAACCAACTACACATCTCAAAACCAATACTTCGAAATCACAATTCGCCCAATAAAAACCTATACTTCTGGATCTGCGGTATCCGGGTCTGTACCTTGGGGAGAAAATGTCACCATAATACTCCAGCTTAGCGATGTGGATCATAGCTACATTGGAATCGATGGCGCCTTAATTGGTTTTAGTTGGCTTGATGAGATTCAAGGTCTTGATTATTGGATTTTAGACCATGGCAACGGGACTTATACAATCACTCTCAATACGAGCAAAGTTGCTTCTGGGACCCAGAGTTATACGATTAACTTTGTTTTTTCGAAAACTCATTATGATTCAGCCCAAGTAGCGATTTCGTTCCAAGTGCGGGACCGACTAACGGCCCTTTACATTACCTCAGTGGATCCCGGTACTTCAGTTCCTTGGGGCGATACTCTCACAATTACTCTCACCTTCAACGATACCGATAACGGATTCAATTCGATTACTGGAGCTACCATTACCTGTGATTGGGACGAGTTCTATTGGAGTTATTCCTATAATTCCGCCAGTGGTGCCTACATTCTCACA